>NZ_BAAGYK010000147.1:0-9887 GCF_054779355.1 Azotobacter armeniacus | reverse complement strand
GCATGGGTGCCGTCGTTATAGAAGCCCAGCTCCTTGCCCGTCCCCCACACCGCTTTGCCCAGCAGATTCTGCGGACCTTGCACCACGACGCCGGCAAAGTCCCGGCCGGGAATCCGCGGCAGGGTGGTGTAGGGGAAACGTCCGAGCACGTTCTTCACGTCGCTCGGATTCAGTCCGCTGGCTCTGACCTCCACCAGCACCTCGCCGGCGGCAGGGACCGGCGTCGGCAGGTCGAGATAACGCAGCGCAGACAGGTCGCCGGTTTGGGAAAATTGCAATGCTTTCATAAGAGGCCCCTTCAAGACAGCCAATGAGTGATGAGTTGCCGCCCTGGCGGCAGGAGTTTTTTCGCCGACCTGCATGCCCAGCAGTCCAACCACGGCCACCGTGGGCGCCGCTGGACACCGTTCACGCCATTCGCGGCCGTTCGTTGGGGCGCAGATCGAAGACCAGCACCTCGGCCTGCTCACCGTCGGCGAACTCCAGCCGCTCGGCATGGCGGACGCGCAGGCCGTCGCCGGCCTCCAGGCGCTGGCCGTTGACGCTCAGCGCGCCGCGCGCCAGGTGCACGTAGGCGTGGCGCTGCCCGCCGAGTTCCAGGCTGGCCCGTTCCGCGCCGTCGAACAGCCCGGCGTAGACCCGGGCGTCCTGGTGGAGGCGCAGCGAACCCCGCTCGCCGTCCGGCGAGAGGATCAGCTGCAGCCGGCCGCGCTTGTCCTCGGCGGCGAAGCGCTGCTGTTGATAGCCCGGTGTCACGCCCCTGACAGCCGGGACGATCCAGATCTGCAGGAAGTGCATCGGCTCGCGGGGCGAGGCGTTGTACTCGCTGTGGGCGATGCCGGTGCCGGCGCTCATCAGCTGGATGTCGCCCGGGCGGATCAGCGAGCCGTTGCCCAGGCTGTCCTGGTGCTCCAGGGCGCCGTCGAGCACGTAGGAGAGGATCTCCATGTCCCGGTGCGGATGCCGGCCGAAGCCCTGGCCGGCGGCGACGCGGTCGTCGTTGATCACCCGCAGGTCGGAGAAGCCGACCTGCTCGGGGTCGTGATAGTCGGCGAAGGAAAAGCTGTGGCGGGATTGCAGCCAGCCGTGGTCGGTCTGGCCGCGCTCGGCAGAGCGGCGCAGTTCGTGGGTGTTCATTTCGGATTCCTCGGTCGGGACGGCCCGGCCGGAGCCGGGCGGGAAACTTCAGGCGTGGGCGGTACGGCGGTTGCGGTAGGCATCCAGGCTCAGGGCGCCGGCGCCGAAGGCGGCCACCTGCAGCAGCCCGCCGGCGATCGCCAGGTTCTTCAGGAAGTGGATGAGCTGGTTCTGGTCGCCGAATTGGTTGTGGAACGCCAGGGCCGTCGCCAGGGTGAAGCCGGCCATCACGGTGGCGACGAAGCGGGTGCGGTAGCCGACCAGCAGCGCCGCGGCGAAGCCCAGCTCGATCAGCAGCGCGGCCGCCAGGGCCAGTGTGGGGAAGGGCATGCCGATGCTGCCGATGTAGCCGAGGGTGGCGGCCGGGGCGGCGGCCTTGCCCAGGCCGCTGACGATGAACAGCGAGCTCAGCAGGGCGCGGCCGGCGAAGGCAGTGGCGGTGTGGGTGGCGGTCGAGGTCGAGGTCGAAAGGGTCATGTCCGTGTCTCCTGGTAGGTAGGGGTGCCTTGTTCAGCACCATGAGCACAGACTAGTGTCTCCTTGCGATTCGATTAAGAGGCTAAAAAGCGCAATATCGTCTACCCAGAAGAGACAATTAGCCCGCTCGATGGCCTGCGCCAGTTCGTCGCCGGGGTGGACGGGAGGAGCTTCACCGCCGCGGCCGAGGCGCGGGACTGGGATCGTCTCGGCATTCGGAAACAATCGCCCGTCGAGGGCGAGCCTGTCGGGTGGAAGCCTGAGCCGAAGAGCTCCGAGGAAGACAAACGGCCCAGGTCCGTTGTCGTGCGGGTCTCACGCCTGATGTCCGGTCGAGGTGGCTCCCGACCAGGGCCAGTATCGGAGCGAGGCGGAGCTGGACAAGACCGTGCATGACCTACTGACGGAGATCAGCCAGGAAGCCGATATGCGCAACTGTTTTGTCGAGATGGACGCCTGGGAAGAACGCACCGAGCGCAGGTGGTAGGGCTTAAGTGCACTTTCTGTTCCGTTGCTCCCCAAACCCCAGGATCAGCAGCAGCGGGCAGAGCACTTCGGCGAACACGGCCAGCGCCAGGGTCGGTGCGGCGCCAAGGCCAAAGGAATCTTCGATGCGTTGCAGTTCGCTTTGCCAGTGCAGCAGCTTGGGCAGGCCGTGCACTTGGAGGAGCAGCAGGGCTGCGCCAACGCGCATGAACAGTAATGCCCAGGCGCTGGAACGGTCGATCGGAGACATGGGATGCACCACGGAAAAGGAAAAGGGAGCGGCGGCGCCGCTCCCTTGCTCGGGCTCAGTGGCCTTCGCTGGCGTTGAACATGGTCTTGGCGTAGATCAGGCCCAGGCCGTAGGCGCCGCCGTGCTCGATGGAGGTCTTCACGGTCTGGTCGTAGGTCTCGCCACGGGCCCAGTCGCGCTGCAGTTCCAGCAGGTACTGCAGGGAGGTCATCGGGCGCGCGCCGAGTTGGATCATTCGTTGCAAGGCCATTTCGTGGGCCTCGGTGGAGACGTCGCCGCAGGCGTCGGCGATGACGTAGACCTCGAAGCCCTGGTCGATGGCCGACAGCGCCGGACCAACGATGCAGACGGAGGTCCACAGGCCCGCCAGGGCGATCTTCTGCTTGCCGAACTTGTTCACTTCCACGGCGATGCGCGGGTCTTCCCAAGTGTTCATGCTGGTGCGGTCGATGACCTTGTGCTCGGGGAAGACCGACTTGATCTCGTCGAAGATCGGGCCGGAGAAGCTCTTCTCGGCGACGGTGGTGAGGATGGTGGAGACGCCGAATTCCTTCGCCGCCTTGGACACCAGGGCGGCGTTGTTGCGCAGGGTCACCGCATCGATCGACTTGGTCGCGAAGGACATCTGCGACTGGTGGTCGATCATGATCAGGGTGTGGTCGGTGGGGTTGAGCAGGGTCTTGCCGGGAACGGCCGAGGCGGTCGCCATGGGAGTGTCTCCTTGAGGTGGGGTGCGCAGCGGTTGCGCAAAGAACACCGGCACGGGGCCGGCGGATATGGGCTGACTATGGGGCCGGCGCCCCCCTGTTTATTGGACCTGTGTGCTCGCGGCGGGAGCAGACAATGATGCAAATGTTCGATACGCGACGAAGCGGCGCGGCTATAGTGGCGCCCCTGGAAAACGGGGGCGCGTTGCCACCGGCCCCGCGGGCGTGATGAGTGAAGGTGACAGCAGTGAAGAAGACAGTAGCCATGGTGCTTTACGAGGATGTCCTGGCGCTGGATGTGACAGGGCCGCTGGAGGTGTTTTCCATGGCCAACCGCTACCTGCCGCCGGAGCACCACTATCGGTTGCTCACGGTGGCGGCGGAGCGCGACCGGGTGCGCGCCTCCAGCGGGCTGGCGCTGGAGGCGGACCTACACATCGACGACTTGCCGGCGGGCGTGGACCTGCTGCTGGTGCCCGGCGGGCCGGGCGCGTACAACGGCGACACCTCGCTGTTGTCCGCCTGGCTGGCGCAGGCGGCGCGCAGCGCGAAACGCTACGGAGCGGTGTGCACCGGGGCCTTCATCCTGGGGGCGGCGGGGCTGCTCGACGGCTACCGTTGCACCACCCACTGGAACTACCTGGAGCGACTGGCGCAGCGCTGCCCCCACACCCAGGTACAGGCCGAGCGCATCTACGTCATCGACCGCAACCTGATCACTTCCGGAGGCGTCACGGCCGGCATCGACATGGCCCTGGCGGTGGTCGCCGAGGATCACGGCAAGGACATCGCCCTGGAAGTCGCCAAGGTGCTGCTGGTGGTGCTCAAGCGCCAGGGCGGGCAGGCGCCGTTCGGTCCGCTGCTGGCGTCGGTGGTGCGCGACGGCTCGGCCATTGCCCGCGCCCAGGCCTACGTGGTGGACCACATCGACGAGCCCCTGACGGTCAATCGCCTCGCCGAGCTGGTGGCCATGAGCCCGCGCAACTTCTCCCGCGCCTTCCAGCGCGAGACCAGGCTGACGCCCATGCAGTACGTGCAGAGCGCACGCATCGACCATGCGCGCAGGCTGCTGGAGAGCAGCGACCTGCCGTTGAAGCTGGTGGCCTGCCGCAGCGGCTTCGGCAGCGCTCGGCACATGCGTTCGGTGTTCGGCGAGCGGATCGGCATGACGCCGAGCCAGTACCGCGAGCAGTTCGGCTGCGCCTGAGCGCGAAGGGCGGTTCTGACCGTCCGGCGCACCCATCTTGGCCGAATCGTTCCCCCCGGATGAATTGCACTGTTACACGGGCGCGGGAAAATAGCCCGATCCATCATCAGGGGCGCGTCACCTCGGTTCGAACCAGATCGCCTGGAGGCCCAGTAGTGGAGCGATCCGTTTGAACCATGACGTGAGCAGGACATGAGCGCAACCACTGAACCCGGCACCGAGACCATCCTGCAGTTCGGCCGCTTCCAGTTCCATCCCTACCGCCGCCAGCTGTTGCAGGGCGACCGCCCGGTGCGCATCGGCAGCCGGGCGCTGGACATCCTCCACGTGCTGATCCGCCAGCCCGGGGAAATCATCGGCAAGGACGCGATCATCGCCCAGGTCTGGGGCGATACCGTGGTCGAGGAAGTCAACCTGCGCGTGCACATCGCCGCCCTGCGCCGCGCCCTGGGCGAGGGGCGCACCGGCGAGCGCTACATCGCCAACGTGCCCTTGCGCGGCTACGGCTTCGTCGAGGTGGTGGAGACCCTGGTCGCGCCGCGGCAACCCCTGGCGTCCCCCTGTGCGATGCGCACCAGCAACCTGCCGGTCCTGCTGATGGGGCTGATCGGCCGCCAGGTGCTGATCCAGCGCGTGGTGAACCAGCTGCCGCGCACCCGCCTGCTGACCCTGGCCGGGCCTGGCGGCATCGGCAAGACCTCCTTGGCAATCCAGGCCGCCGAGCAGTTGGGCGCGCACTTCCCGCGGATGCGCTTCCTGGACCTGTCGAGCGATCCGGACGGCATCTCCCTCAGCCAGAACCTCGCCGTGCTGCTGCGCGAGCCGGTGGACGAGCCGACCCTGCTGCTCTTGGACAACTGCGAGCATCTGACCGAGCGCTGCGCCGAGGCCGCCGAGCACCTGTTGCGCCTGCACCCGCGGCTGAACATCCTCGCCACCAGCCGCGAACCGCTGCGTGCCGAAGGCGAGCACGTGCTGCGCCTGCCGCCGCTGGAGGTGCCCGAGCGCGACGACGCGCCCCTGGCGCTGGCCATGTGCAGCTCGGCGGTGCAGCTGTTCGTGACGCGCGCGCGGGAGGTCTGCGACCGCTTCGACCTCAAGCCCGACCAGGTGCGAGCCATCATCGCCATCTGCCGGCGCCTGGACGGCATTCCCCTGGCCATCGAAATGGCCGCGCGGCAGGTGGGCGTCCTCGGCCTCAGCGGACTGCCGGCGCTGCTGGAGACGCCGCTGCAATTGCTCATGCCGGGGCGGCGCACCGCCCCGGAGCGGCAGCAAAGCCTGCGGGCGACCTACGACTGGAGCTTCGGCCTGCTCAGCGCCGCCGAACAGCGCTGCCTGCGCCTGCTGGCATCCCTGGGGGAAGCCTTCACCCTGGACACGGCGGTGGACTCGCTGCACGGCACCCGGCTTTGTCGTGAATGCATCTTCGCCGCCGTGCGCCAGTTGGCGGACAAGTCGCTGCTGTGGATCGAGCAGGACGAGCGCGGGGTGAGCTACCGGGTGCCGCACACCGTCCGCGCCTACATGCAGCAGGTCAGCCCGCCAGACGCTGCCAGCCCAGCGGCGTGACGCCTTCCAGGCGGGTGAAGATGCGGCAGAAGTGCGCCTGGTCGCAGAACCCGCACTCCAGCCCGATCTCCGCCAGCGGCAATCGTGCCTCGGCCAGCAGCCGCTTGGCCTTCTCCACCCGCTGGCGGCGCAACCAGGCCTGTGGCGGCGCCCCGATGCTGACCTTGAACTTGCGGGTGAAATCGCTGCGCGAGAGCGCGCAGGCCCGGGCGAGGGCGGTCACCTCGATGCCCGCGTCCAGATGCTCCAGCAACAGCGCCAGGGCGCGTTCCAACTGCCAGGACGCGAGGCCCCGGCGGACATGTCTGGCGAGGTCGGCATGGGACACGGCTGGGCACTCCGGCGGACGGTGGGGGACCCAGCATCTGCAAAGGCGCCGGAGGCGGCGAGTTAAAGCGGGTTAAACCTGGTTAATGGCGGTGATGCAGCACATGCGTCCAATGCACTGCCGGTGCGCACCGCCATAGTGGTGCGACTCTCATCAGCCGCGAGGCCGCCATGGCCGCCGATGCCATCGATCTGAACAGCGTGGTGACCCTGGTGGTGCACCACAAGGTGCGCCGCCAGGCCCTGGCCAACTACGAGGCCTGGCTGCGCCGCACCGTGGCGGCCGCGCGCCTGCAGCCCGGCCACCTGGGCGTCAACGTGATCCGTCCGGACAGCGGCGGCGCGATGTTCACCACCGTGGTGCGCTTCGCCCAGGCCGCGCAATTGCAGGCCTGGATCGATTCCGCCGAGCGCGCGGCGCTGGTCCGTGAAGTGTCGCCGTTGCTGGAGGAGGGCGACCATCCGCTGATCCACAACGACGCCGAGTTTTGGTTCACCCCGGCGCGTGGCGGCGTTCGCCCGCCGCCGAAATGGAAGCAGGCGGTGCTCACCTACGCCGTGATCTGCCCGCTGACCATGGTCATCCCGCGCCTATGGGCGCCCGTGTTCGAGCGCTACCCGGCACTGGCCGGGGTGGTGCCGAGCAACCTGCTGGTCACCCTGTGCATCGTGGTGCCGGTGGTGTTCCTGATCATGCCCTGGGTCACCCGCCTGTGCGCGGGCTGGCTCAGCGCCGACTGATTTCCCTCCGCGGCGCCATGCCGGCGCCCCTTCCCACAGCGACCTGCAGCGCAGGCAGAGGAGTTGTCCATGAGCACTTTCGTAACCCGCGACGGCACCGAGATCTACTACAAGGACTGGGGCAGCGGCAAACCCGTGCTGTTCAGCCACGGCTGGCCGCTGGATGGCGACATGTGGGAATACCAGATGGAGTACCTGAGCAGCCGCGGCTACCGCACCATCGCCTTCGACCGTCGTGGCTTCGGCCGTTCCAGCCAGCCGTGGAGCGGCTACGACTACGACACCTTCGCTGATGACATCGCCCGCCTGATCGAGCACCTGGACCTGCGCGACGTGACCCTGGTCGGCTTCTCCATGGGCGGCGGCGACGTCAGCCGCTACATCGGCCGCCATGGCACCCCCCGTGTGGCCGGGCTGGTCCTGCTGGGCGCGGTGACGCCGATCTTCGGTCGCAGCGCCGACTTCCCGCAGGGCGTGGAAACCTCCGTGCTCGACGGCATCAAGGCCAGTCTGCTGAAGGACCGCGCGCAGTTCATCGCCAACTTCGCCGCTCCCTTCTACGGCACCAACCATGGCCAGACCGTCTCCGATGGCGTGCTGACCCAGACTCTGAACATCGCCCTGATGGCATCGCTCAAGGGCACCCTAGACTGCGTCACCGCGTTCTCGGAAACCGACTTCCGCACGGACCTGGCCAAGGTGGACGTGCCGACCCTGGTAATCCACGGCGACGATGACCAGATCGTGCCCTTCGAAACCACCGGCAAGCTGGCCGCCGAGCAGATCCCGGGCGCCGAGCTCAAGGTGTATGCCGGCGCGCCCCATGGCTTCGCCGTCACCCACGCGCAGCAGCTTAACGAAGACCTGCTGGCCTTCCTGCAGCGCGGAGGAATCCGAGCATGAGCAACGCTGACCTGATCCTGTTCAACGGCAAGCTGCACACCGTCGATCCCGAGCGCCCGCAGGCCACCGCCGTGGCCATCGCCGACGGCAAGTTCCTCGCCGTGGGCAGCGACGCTGAAGTGATGGCCTACCGCGACGGGTCCACCCGGCTGGTGGACCTCAACCGCCGCACCGTCATCCCCGGCCTCAACGACTCGCACCTGCACCTGATCCGCGGCGGCCTGAACTACAACCTGGAACTGCGCTGGGAGGGCGTGCCGTCGCTGTCCGACGCGCTGGAGATGCTGCGCCTGCAGGCCCAGCGCACACCCTCGCCGCAGTGGGTGCGCGTGGTCGGCGGCTGGAACGAATTCCAGTTCGCCGAGCGCCGCATGCCGACCCTCGAGGAATTGAACAAGGCGGCGCCGGATACCCCGGTGTTCGTCCTGCACCTCTATGACCGCGCGCTGCTCAACCGCGCCGCACTGCGCGTCGTCGGCTACACCAAGGACACGCCGAACCCGCCCGGCGGCGAGATCGTCCGAGACGGCAACGGTGAGCCCACCGGCATGCTGATCGCCCGCCCCAACGCGATGATCCTCTACGCGACCCTGGCCAAGGGACCGAAGCTGCCGCTGGAGTACCAGGTCAACTCCACCCGCCAGTTCATGCGCGAGCTCAACCGCCTGGGTCTGACCAGCGTGATCGACGCCGGCGGCGGCTTCCAGAACTACCCGGACGACTACCAGGTGATCCAGCAACTGGCCGACGCCGACCAGCTCACCGTGCGCATCGCCTACAACCTGTTCACCCAGAAGCCCAAGGAAGAGCTGGCCGACTTCAGGAACTGGACCTCCAGCGTGACCTACGGCCAGGGCACCGATTTCCTGCGCCACAACGGCGCCGGCGAGATGCTAGTGTTCTCCGCCGCCGACTTCGAGGACTTCCTCGAACCGCGTCCGGACCTGCCCGGCACCATGGAAGCCGAGCTGGAGCCGGTGGTTCGCCACCTGGTCGAACAGCGCTGGCCGTTCCGCCTGCACGCCACCTATGACGAGTCCATCTCGCGCATGCTCGACGTGTTCGAGAAGGTCGACCGCGACATTCCGTTCAACGGCCTGCCGTGGCTCTTCGACCATGCCGAGACCATCTCGCCGAAGAACATCGAGCGTGTTCGCGCCCTGGGCGGTGGCATCGCCATCCAGGACCGCATGGCCTTCCAGGGCGAGTATTTCGTCGACCGCTATGGCAGCAAGGCCGCCGAAGCCACACCGCCGATCAAGCGCATGCTGGCCGAAGGCGTGCCGGTGGGCGCCGGCACCGACGCCACCCGTGTGTCCAGCTACAACCCCTGGACCTCGCTGTACTGGATGGTCAGCGGCAAGACCGTGGGTGGCCTGAGCCTGTCCCCGGAGGGCCTGTCCCGCGAGGTGGCGATTCAGCTGTTCACCCACGGCAGCGCATGGTTCTCCAGCGAGCAAGGCAAGAAGGGCATGCTCAAGGCCGGCCAGCTGGCCGACTTGGCGGTGCTTTCCGAGGACTTCTTCAGCGTCGAGGAAGAGGCGATCAAGACCATCGAGTCGGTGCTCACCGTGGTGGGCGGCAAGATCGTCCATGCCGACCGCGAGTTCGACAAGCTGGCCCCGCCGAGCATCCCGGTGGTCCCGGAGTGGTCGCCGGTGGCCAAGGTGCCGGGCCACTGGCGCCCGCAGGCGCCGCTGCAGAAGGCCGTGCACCAGTGTGTCGGTTCCTGTGGCGTGCATGGCCACGCCCACGAGCGGGCGCGCACCAGGGACGTGCCGGTGAGCGACTTCGCCGGGTTCTGGGGGGCATTCGGCTGTTCCTGCTTCGCGTTCTGACGAGGCGGAATCGCCACCGCGCTACGTGATGGCGCCCTTCACAGGAGCGAGCGAACGGATTCACCGGCTTCTCCGGCGCTGGGACGGTTCGCGAGCCAGCTCGCTCCTACATCGTTCGTGCCGGTTGATGCCGTGGTGCTAGAGCATTTTTTGAAAACACGAATTCGACATACAGGGGTTGCTCTTCCTGGTCATTTCGGTCCTCCTCTCCCGCTCGAACAAGGAGACCAGAATGGCTCGGG
>NZ_BAAGYK010000146.1:627-1018 GCF_054779355.1 Azotobacter armeniacus | reverse complement strand
GGCCAGCGCTCGGGGTGAGCCAGGCAGGCCAGCTCGCCGAAAACATGACAGCGCCGGATTTCCAGCCGCCCATGGCCTTTTTCGACCGTTTCACAGAACCCGTGCGGGGTGCGCTCGGGCGTGTGCCTGCGGAAGGTCTCGAAGAAGTCCTTGATCGACTCCAGCAGCGTGGGCTGGTTGCCTTTGACCGCCAGAACATGAACGGCCTTCTGTTTGCGAATCGCTTGCGCAATGCCGGGCTGGGCTCCCCTGGCATCGATCGTCACCACACAGCCCTCCAGGGCCAGGGTGGCCAGCACCTCAGGAATGGCTGTCTTTTCATTGGACTTGGCCGCTGTGGCTTGCTGCCCCAGGATCGGTCCGGCGTCAGCCGCAAAGGCGCTGACCAGAG
>NZ_BAAGYK010000146.1:0-617 GCF_054779355.1 Azotobacter armeniacus | reverse complement strand
TCACCGGCCGTGGCCGTACGACGACTGGTTTTGCCATCCAGGGCCACCACCTGAGTCGGCTTGCGCTTTCCTCTGCAAATGCGAGCCACTCGCTTCATGCGATTGCCCTGGGCATTCACCCCGATGCCCAGCAGGCGGTCTCGTCCACCGGTGCTGTGCTGCCTTGGCGTCAGCCCCAGGGCGGCCGCGAAATCCTGCCCTCTGCGGAAGGCCTGGCCATCGCGCAGCGCGCTTTCGTTGCGGGACGGGTGGACGCATCAGCACATTGATCGTCGTTGTACGAGCACGCCACTTAAGCCATTCCCTCCCCCATAACTGTCACTTTTCTGTCGCTCCCTCTCTTTAGGCTTTAGGTTCGTCCCTTTTCGCCCACCTAGAGGGAGCTATCTCATGGCGACCGACAAAGACACCGCCCTGTTCGGCGATGGCGACGAAGTACCCAGCAATCACTCGGGCAATCCGCACATGAACGACCTGATCGAGGGCATCGGCCGTCGTCAGGTGATTGCCGGCGGAATGGCCATGGGCATGCTGGCCTTCCTCGGTGTGGCCATGCCGCGCAGCGGCGATGCCGGAGAGGCCAACGGCCTGCTCAAGCGGCCCAGCCGCCTGCCGTT
>NZ_BAAGYK010000145.1:0-1438 GCF_054779355.1 Azotobacter armeniacus | reverse complement strand
CGGCTATCAGGGCCGCGCGGAGCAGACCGCCGAGCGCTTCGTCGCCAACCCGTTCAAGCCGGGCGAACGCCTGTACCGCACCGGCGACCGGGTGAAGCTGCTGGGCGATGGCAGCCTGGAGTTCCTGGGGCGGGTGGACGACCAGGTCAAGATCCGGGGTTACCGTGTCGAGCTTGGGGAAGTCGTACAGGCGCTGCGCGCTCAAGCGGAGGTGGGCGAGGCTGAAGTGATCGCACGCGATGGCGAGGACGGACGTAGCGGATTGTACGGCTACGTGGTAGCCAGGACGGGCGAGCGGATCGACGCTGAGGTCCTGCGCGAACGGTTGGGCAAGGTGCTGCCGGACTACATGGTGCCGAGCGCCATCGTGGTGCTGGAGGCCTTGCCGCTCAACGCCAACGGCAAGGTGGACCGCAAGGCGCTGCCCGAGCCGGAGCTGACCAGCGAGTGCGCCTACGAGGCGCCGCAGGGAGTGGTCGAGGAAGCGCTGGCGGCGATCTGGGCCGAGGTGCTGGGCGTGGAGCGGGTGGGGCGCCAGGATAACTTCTTCGCGCTGGGCGGCGACTCGATCCTGAGCCTGAAAGTGGTGGCGCGCGCCCGCAAGCGTGGGCTCGCGCTTGTCCCCAAGAGCATTTTCGAGCGGCAGACGCTCGCGGCGTTGGCGGCCACTGTGGCTGTCGAGGCGGCCACACCTGCCGTCGTCATCCCCGTCCTGGAGGCGGTACGCAAAGCCGAGCCGCTGCCGCTGTCCTACGCCCAGGGCCGCCAATGGTTCCTGTGGCAACTGGAGCCTGGAAGCACGGCATACCACATCGCGGGAGCGCTCCGCCTCAAGGGGCGATTGGATGTACAGGCGCTGCGCGCGAGCTTCGAGGCGTTGGTCGCCCGCCATGAAGCATTGCGCACGGTGTTTCGAACCACTGCCGACGGAGGGGGCGAACAGGTCATTCGGGAGCACGCCGAGATCGGGATTGCGCTGGTCGATCTCGGCGGGATCGCTGCCGGCGAGCGCGAGACTCGCCTGGCCGAAGAGGTGCGGCGCCTGCAGGGCGAACCGTTCGATCTGACGAATGGCCCGCTGCTGCGGGTGGGCCTGATCCGCGAGGGGACGGATGCGCACGTGCTGGTGGTGGCAATGCACCACATCGTGTCGGACGGCTGGTCGATGCAGGTGATCGTGGACGAGTTCGTGGCGCAGTACCGGGCACGGCTGCAAGGCGGGGAGGCGAGCTTGCCGCCCCTGCCGATCCAGTACGCCGACTATGCCCTGTGGCAGAGGAACTGGCTGGAGGCAGGCGAGAAGGATCGGCAACTCGAATACTGGAAGGCGCAATTGGGCGAAATGCACCCGGTGCTGCAACTGCCGACGGACCGCCCGAGGCGGGCCGACGGCCAGTACCGAGCCGCTCGGCACCGCCTGGAACTGCCGGCCGAGCTG
>NZ_BAAGYK010000144.1:0-806 GCF_054779355.1 Azotobacter armeniacus | reverse complement strand
AGGCGTTCGAGGACGTGGCGCAGCCAGGCGTAGGGCTCCTGCCCGTTGGCCCTGGCGGTTTCCACCAGGCTGTAGAGCTGCGCGCTGGCCGTCGCGCCTTTGGGTGTGTCACTGAACAGCCAATTCTTGCGCCCGATGACGAACGGGCGAACAGCCCGCTCGGCACGGTTGTTATCGATCGGCAGGTGGCCGGCCTCGACATAACGCGCCAGCCTGCTCCAGTTGCTGGCCAGGTAGTTCACCGCCTTGCCCAGCGCATTCTGCGCCGTGACCTGCGGCTGGGTCTTGTCCAGCCAGGTCTTGAGCTGGGCGAGGACCGGCAGGCTGTGTTGCTGGCGACCCCGGCGGCGCTGCTCATCATCGGCCTCCCGGAGTTCGCGCTCGATGGCGTAGAGCCGGTTGATCCAGGCCAAAGCCTGGTCGGCGCACCCGGTCTTGCCTTTGGGCTGCACCTGCTGCGCCTCGACGAACTTGCGCCGGGCATGGGCCCAGCAGCCCAGGCGCTCGATGCCCGGTTGCGCGGCCAGGGCGTTGTAGCCGGCGTAGTCGTCGGTCATCAGGTAGCCGCGGTAGCCGGCGAGCAGGCGCAAGGGCACCTCCTGCGCCCGGCTGGGGCTGTAGTCGAAGAGGACGACCGGCTGCTCCGGCGGGCCGCCGGTCTGCACCCACATCCAGGACTGGCTGGAGGGGGCCCGGTCCGGTTCCTTGAGCACCTGCACCCGCGTCTCGTCGCAGTGGATCACCGGGCTTTCCAGCAGCCGGTCGCGCATCAGGTTGAGCACCGGTTGCAGCTGCCCGGCGCACTG
>NZ_BAAGYK010000143.1:0-10379 GCF_054779355.1 Azotobacter armeniacus | reverse complement strand
TTCACGCGCTACGACAAGCTTGACCTCATGTACGCCGCCTTCATCACTGTGGCTCTTATCGCTGAGGCCCTACGTTAGTGTTAACAGGCCATAGAGCATTTTCACTTTATTCGGACTCATAGCCGGCCGCTTTGAAGTAGTGTCTGCAGTCCTCTGCCGAGAACTGCGTAATCGCCTCACCAATGCTCTGCCACAGCTCGGGAAGGGTCCGCGCCGCCGCCTTTCTCAGCAGCGACGTGAGCTTGGAGAACGCCATCTCGATCGGATTCAGATCGGGGCTGTACGGCGGCAGGTAGCGCAGCGTGGCTCCTGCTCCCTCGATCGCCTGACGCACCCCCGCGACCTTGTCGTGAAGGATCGCGGCCAGGCAGCGCTCCCCGCGCAACGCCCGACCATACAGCCGGGCCATCTTCGTCGAGGCTCCGGTCTCGTCGATGAAGACGATCCGCGCGGGGTCCAGCCACGGCTGCTCGGCCACCCAGGCCTCGCGGGCCTGCTTCACATCCGGGCGTTGTTGCTCGGCAGCGTGCGCCGTCTTTTTTTATAGGTCAGCTTCTGGCGCTCGAGGAACTTCCAGACCACGGTGGTGCCCACGCTCAGGCCATGCCTGGCCCGCAGGTGCGCCACGATCTCGGCCAGGGTCATGTCGGGCGTCTGCTCCACCAGGGCGAGCAGGCCGTCGATGGATTTACGGAAGTCGACGGGCTTTGGGTACAGGTAGACCTTTTCGACCTTGGCGTCGGGTCGCATCATGATGACGGGCTCCAGAAAGAAATCGGGAGCCCAGCATCGGCGGGCCTTTACCTCGGTTGAAGATGGGGTTCATGGAGCGCTTTCGACCGATCCGGGTCGAGATGGGGATAGCACGCGGGGGCCTATCCGGGGCCCGCGTGATATTGGTGTGGTGTGAGGAGTCTGGTGGAGGCTTATCCCTTGGGTGACGCCGGCGGAACAAGCAACCGACGCGCGCCCTTGAGCAGCAGCAGCAACTGCTGTTCGCGAGCAGGCGATGCCTCAAAGCCGAAGCGTCGATAGAAGCGTGATGTTTCCTCATCGATCGGATGCGTCAGCAGCGCCCGAACGCCGGCCTGCCCGGCGATGGTGAGGGTACGCCGGATCGCATCCTGCAACAGGCCAGCGCCAATTCCGAGCCCTTGGTCCCGCTGGGCTACGGCCAGCCGCGCCAGGATGACAACGGGTATGGGGTAGGCCCCCATGCCCCGGCGGACACGAGCGGGAGCTTCCAGGGTATCGATCTGCCCCACGGTGAGGCTGTAGTAGCCCGCGACGCGCATGCCGTCAGCGACCACGTAGGTCTTGGCCGAACCGCTGGCCTGCGCCTGTCGGGCATGGCGCATCAGCCAATCATCCAGGCTCGGCCTGCCGCAATCGAATCCCTCCAGTGAATGGCTGGCATCCAGCGCTTGGGGCGCAGTCAGCGACATCATTTGTCCCAAGGTGCCGATCTCGAGAACAAATCCTTCAGGCCAGGATTGTCCTGGGCAGGCCGGTCCAGCATATCCAGCAAGGCTTGGGACTGGCTGCCGGACACCAGAAACAGGCGTTGATCGAGCAAGGTCTGCTCGGCGGCCTGGCAGGCACTGTCGAGGATGAAATCGGTCATCGATTTGTTTGCCACCTCGGCCGCGCGGCGCAGCACCGCTTCCTGCTGCGGCGTGGCGCGCAACCCCAGGCGGGCGGAACGGGTGGTATTTGCCATGGTCGCGAATATCCTAGTCAACTTTATACGTCATGTTATCACAAATGGCGTACAAAACCGGAGTTTGGCGGGGTACGCTTCGTCTGCAGAAAGGCCAGCGGAGTGTCCGGTTTCCTGCCGTCGCGGCGGTCGACAAACTCCTGCATGATCTCCAGCACGGTCGAGTTGATGGCCAGCACTTGCCAGCCTGGAACGCTACGATGACCCCGGAAACATCCTGGCCCCCATGAAGTCGATGAAAGCCCTCAGCCTGGGTGACACCTGTCGCCCTGAAGGCCAGAGCAGATAGAAGTTCCCTGTACCCTCCATGTAGTCGTCCAGCACGCTGCGCAAGCGGCCCTCGGCTAAGGCATCGCGGATAGCGAAATCGGGTAGGCAGGCTAGTCCTCGACCACGCAGCGCGAAGCACACCCGTGTCTCGATGTTGTTGCAGACCATGGAGACGGGCAAGTTTGGCTCGGGCTCACCCGGCAATCGGCGCAGAGGCCAGGGCTCGAGCTTGCCGGTATTGGAAAAGCGATAGTGCAGGCAGGCATGATCGGCCAGATCGGTCGGGCGCCGGGGCACGCCGTGGCGTTCGAGATATGCGGGCGAGCCGACCACCAGCAGGCGGAAAGCGCCGAGCCGCCGGGCCGACAACCGAGAATCGGACAACTGTCCGGTGCGCACCACCACGTCGAACCCTTCTTCGATGACGTCCACCAAGCGATCGGTGAAGTCCAGATCCAGCTCGATCTCCGGGTATTCGGCCATGAAATCGGCCAGCACCGGCAGCACCAGTGAACTGACCAGGGGCAGGCTCACGCGCAGGCGTCCACGTGGTGCCCCGGCGGTTCGTGAGAGCTCCAGCTCCGTCGCCTCTATCTCGGCCAGGATGCGTCTGCTGCGCTCGAGAAACAGCGTCCCCTCCGCCGTCAGGGCGATGCTGCGCGTACTGCGGTGGAACAGACGTACCCCCAATTTTTCTTCTAGTCGCGCCACCCGCTTGCCGACGGCCGAGGCTGAAATGCCCAACGCTCGCCCGGCCGCGACGAAGCTGCGCGTCTCGGCGACCTGCACGAAAACGGTAAAGCCGCTCAGGCTGTCCATGACTGCTCCCATTGCGGACATGAGGTTCCTGATAGACAGGAACTCTATCCGTCTTTTTCCATAATGAACGCACTTCTATGGTTTCGCGACATCCCGAAACCAAGGAAATCCCATGTCTAGCTGTTCCACCCCCTTGTTCCGAGCGGGTCTTGCAGAGTGCGTCGATGCTGTCATCGAGGCGGCGCTGGCCGAGCGGCGTCTGGTCGGCACCCTGGTACTGATCGCCGAGAACGGCGAACTGGTTTACCGCCGCGCTGCGGGTCTGGCCGACCGGGAAGCCGGACGAGTCATGCGCGAGGATGCCCTGTTCCGGCTCGCCTCGGTATCCAAGCCGATCGTCTCCACCGCCGCCCTGGTGCTGGTGGCGCAGGGACGCCTGGCACTGGACGAGCCGATCGGCCGCTGGCTGCCGACATTCCAGCCCTGCCTGCCCGATGGCGGTCCGGCACGCATCAGCGCGCGGCAACTGCTCAGCCATACCGCAGGCCTCGGCTACCGCTTTCTCGAAGCTGACGATCAGGGACGCTATGCCTGCGCCGGTGTCTCCGATGGCCTGGACCGGCCCGGCATCGGCCTGGAAGAGAACCTGCGGCGAATCGCCAGCGTTCCGCTGCTGTATGCACCGGGCAGCGCCTGGGGCTATTCGCTGGCCACCGATGTGCTCGGCGCCCTCATCGAGCGCGTGTGTGACGCGCCTCTGGAACAGGCGGTACGAATGCTGGTGACCGACCCCTTGGAGATGGGGGACACCGACTTCGTAGCCGTGGATGCCAGCCGGCTGACGGCGGTCTATGTGAACGACACACCCGAGCCCCATCGCATGGGCGAACGGGAAACCCAGGCCCCCTTCGAGGACACGGCAGGCATCCGTTTCGAACCGGCGCGCGCACTCGATACCAGGGCCTTCCCCTCGGGCGGTGCCGGCATGGTGGGTAGCGCCCGGGACCTGCTCCGGCTCTTGGAGGCCTTGCGCCAGGGCGGTGCCCCCCTGCTTCCTGCCGGGCTGGTGGACGAGATGGGCCGCGACCAGACCGCCGGGTTCGACTTGCCTGACGCACCGGGCTTTGGTTTCGGGCTCGGCTTTTCGGTGCTGCGCAATCCGGCCGTGGCCGGATCGCCCGAGTCACCGGGAACCTGGCGCTGGGGCGGCGCCTATGGGCATTCCTGGTTCGTCGACCGGGTCCGGAAGCTCAGCGTGGTAGCCTTGACCAATACCCTCTACGAAGGCATGTCCGGTCGTTTCGTCAGCGAGTTGCGCGATGCGGTCTACGGACCGAGCGGGGTAACGGCATGAGCCAATTGCCGCATACGACTGCCGGCGCGCCTTCTCACCGGAACATCGATGCCAGCGCATCGCATCCCCTGCACCCCGCCAGCATGGCTGATGAAGCACGGCTTCCCGTGTCCGCCCTGCTGGCCCTGGCCATGACCGGCTTCATCGCCATCCTCACCGAAACCCTCCCAGCCGGACTGCTGCCGCAGATTGGCCAGGGGCTCGGTATCTCGGAAGCGCTGGCCGGCCAGTTGGTCAGCGCCTATGCGCTCGGCTCGCTGGTGGCAGCGATTCCGCTGATCGCCCTGACCCGCGGCTGGCGGCGTCGACCGCTGCTCCTGCTCGCCCTCGGCGGCTTCCTGTTGTTCAACAGCGTCACCGCGCTGTCATCCAGCTACCCGCTCACACTGATCGCCCGCTTTCTGGCTGGCGTTGCTGCCGGCTTGGCTTGGGGACTGCTGGCCGGCTATGCGCGCCGCATGGTGGCCGTGCCGTTGCAAGGGCGCGCCATGGCCATCGCGATGGTGGGTACGCCGGTTGCCCTCTCACTGGGCGTACCGGCGGGAACCTGGCTCGGCGCCCTGGCCGGCTGGCGGATGGCCTTCGGTCTCATGTCCGGACTGACCCTGGTCCTGATGGTCTGGGTGTTGTGCAAGGTGCCGGACCTCCCCGGGCAGACGGCCGAACGGCGCCTGGGCATACGCCAGGTCTTTGCGACGCCTGGGGTGCGTCCGATCCTGACGGTGATCCTGCTCTGGGTGCTGGCCCACAACCTTCTCTACACCTACATTGCCCCCTTCCTGGCGCCAGCCGGCATGAGCGGCAGTGTGGATCGGGTACTGCTGGTGTTCGGGGGCGCTGCCCTGCTGGGCATCTGGGGCGTCGGGCTGCTGATCGACCGCTGGCTGCGTGCCCTGGTGCTGCTCAGTCTTGCCGGATTCGCCATGGTGTCGCTGGCGCTGGGGCTTGCCGGTACGCTTCCGGCCGTGGTCTATAGCGGCGTGGCGGTATGGGGGCTCACTTTCGGAGGGGCGGCAACGTTGCTGCAGACGGCTTCGGCAGATGCCGCCGGCGAGGGTGCCGACGTGGCTCAGTCGATGATCGTCACGGCTTGGAACCTCGCTATTGCCGGCGGCGGTGTACTCGGCGGCCTGCTGCTGGAAACCGCCGGTGTGGCTTCTTTCCCCTGGGTACTGCTGGCGCTGCTTGCGCCTGCACTGCTCTGTGCCAAGGTGGCCAAGGCCTATGGCTTCAGGCCGGGTTCTCGAGCGAGCGTCGAGAAGCGATAGTTAAGGGGGGAATGCAGACAGGACGTCAGCTGAGATCAGTCTTTCACGGGAAATACCAGATGCCCGGCGTCCTGCTGCGCAGCGTCCCGCCAGTCGCCCTCGCCCCCCTCGCTACCACGGCTCTACCGCTTCGCCCCGGGCCGGCTCGACCGGCTCGCCGAGGCGCGGCATCACCAGCCCCTCCGAGGCTTGCGCCAGCAGCACATCCGCCGGCTGGGCATCGCCAGGTTGGAGGTGCCCCAGTGCACCGGCAGGAAACGCCCGCTGCCCAGTTGCGCCCAGGCCCTTAGCTTGAGCGCCAGCAATCAGCGCCGGTTGCACCTTACGGTCGGGAGCCTCCCTATCCCTGCCAGGGGAAGAGCCGGCTTGAGCCTCTGCCGCCGCCCGCGTGGATTATAATGATGCGTTGCGTCATATTCTGCTCAAGCTTGAGCAAGCCTGCGCGATGATCAAGAGCTACAAGGACAAGCAGACGGAAGTGGTAGCGAATGGGCTGGCGGCCAGAAAGCTGCCGCAAGACATGCAGAGGGCCGCTCTACGCAAGCTCGGTGCTGCCAAGGTCCTTGATGACCTGCGGATACCGCCAGGAAATCGGCTGGAGGCGTTGCATGGGGATCGCGAAGGGCAGTACAGCATTCGCATCAACGATCAATGGCGGATCTGCTTCCGCTGGGTTGATGGTGATGCACACGACGTTGAAATAGTGGATTACCACTGAGCGAGATGGAGCATGAGGTTCCGCGAAGATTTGATGGCCGAGGCAACCGGCGAACTGTTGCCGAACATTCATCCGGGCGAGATCCTGATGGAGGATTTCATCGAGCCGCTGGGGCTGACCAAGAACGCGGTGGCGACAGCCATCGGGGTTCCGGCCAATCGTATTGGCGAGATTGTGCGTGGCTCCCGCTCAATCACGGCAGACACCGATCTGCGCCTATCACGCTTCTTCGGTACTAGCGAAGGCTACTGGCTGGCTTTGCAGAATGCCTACGATCTGGAGGAGGCCCGTCGGGCAGTGGACTACGACGGAATCCCCAGGCATGCCGCCTGAAAACTGGCAACGAACTGACAGGAGCGCCATCCGCTTCTGGGACAGCGCCCTACACTTTCAGCTGACCTGCTCGATCTGCGTGGCGCCGATGATTTGGAGCTGGCCGGTCGAATTGCCTGCCGCGGCAAAGAGGAAAGCATCGGCGGAGAGCTGATCTACGTAATCGCCCTGCAGGGCGATCTCGAAGCGCTGTCCTTCGGCATTCGCCTCGAAGCTCTTGAGGTAGGTGTGGGTGCCCGCCTCGTTCACCCGCACGGCAAGGGTGCCGCCGTGGCCGTCGCCCAGGCCGGTGAAACCGAGCGCCGAGAGATCAATGCGGTCCTCGCCGGCGTCGAAGTCGAGGATCAGGTCGCTGAAGCCTTCGCTATCGGTGCGGTAGCTGTCCTCGAGGCTCGAAAAGCGGAACAGGTCGGCGCCACTGCCGCCGGCCAGGGTGTCGCGCCCGAGGCCGCCGTCGAGAATGTCGGCGCCGGCGCCGCCATGCAGGTAGTCGTCGCCGGCCCTGCCGGCGAGGCTTTCCGCCGCCGCGCTGCCGATCAGGCTGTCGCCGGCCTCGGTGCCCTCGATAGCCACCGGTGCGAAGAGCACATTGCCGCTGTCGAGCCGGTTGGCGAGGTCGCCGTCCAGGACGATCTCGAAGCGCCGTCCTTCGGCATCCGGTTCGAAGCTCTTGAGGTAGGTCCGCGTGCCGGCGTCGTTCACCCGCACGGCCAGGGTGCCGTCATGGCCGTCGCCCAGGCCGGTGAAGCCCAGCGCCGAGAGGTCGATGCGGTCCTGGCCGGGATCGAAGTCGAGGATCCGGTCGCTGAAACCCTCGCTGTCGGTGCGGTAGCTGTCGTTGCGGGCCGAGACGCGGAACAGGTCGGTGCCCGTGCCTCCGGTCAAGGTGTCGCGCCCGGCACCGCCGTCGAGCAGGTCACCGCCGCCGGCCCCATCCAGGTAGTCGTCGCCGCCCTGGCCGACGAGGATCTCCGCCACCGGGCTGCCCTGCAGGTTGTCGCTGTCTTCGGTGCCCTCAAGAGCGACAGGCTCGAAGATCAGAT
Organism: Azotobacter armeniacus; assembly: GCF_054779355.1. Lineage (NCBI taxonomy): Bacteria > Pseudomonadati > Pseudomonadota > Gammaproteobacteria > Pseudomonadales > Pseudomonadaceae > Azotobacter > Azotobacter armeniacus. The sequence continues at coordinate 2,914 of NZ_BAAGYK010000143.1, read as the reverse complement.
TGCCGCTGTCGAGCAGGCCGGCGAAGTTGCCCTGCAGGGCGATCTCGAAACGCCGCCCCTCGGCATCCGCTTCGAAGCTCTTGAGATAGGTAAGAGTGCCGGCACTGTTCTCCTGCACGGCCAGGGTGCCGTCGTGGCCGTCGCCCAGCCCGGTGAAGCCCAGCGCCGAAAGATCGATCCGATCCTGGCTGGGATCGAAGTCGATGATCCGGTCGCTGAGGTTTTCACTGTCGGTGCGGTAGCTGTCGTCGCGGGCCGAGACGCGGAACAGGTCGGCGCCCGTGCCGCCGTTCAGGCTGTCGCGCCCGGCGCCGCCATCGAGGACGTCGTTGCCGCTCTTGCCAAGGAGCCGCTCGTAGGCGTCGCTGCCGATCAGTACGTCGTTGTTGTCGTGGTTACCCTCGAGCGTTAGGAGCAAATCCTCGGGCAGTGCCCCAAAAGTCTTATCGAGGGTGCCGTCGGCGTTCAGCCGGATCACGCTGAAATCATACCTGCTCGAGTCGTAACCATTGCCGCTGGGATTATAGCTATATCCCGACACCAGGATCTTGCCGTCGGGCTGCACGGTCAGGCTGTGCCCTTCATCGTTGCCCCATGCGATATCGAAGATGGCCTTGCCGTCGCCGCTGAAGCCGGTGTCGAGCGAGCCGTCGATGTTCAGCCGGATCACGCTGAAGTCGTAAGTAGCGTTGTCGGGGTTATAGCTCTGTCCAGCCAGCAGGATCTTGCCGTCCGTTTGCAGGGCCAGGCTATTGACTTGGGCGTAGCCTTTCCCGAGATCGAAGCTGGCCTTGCCGTCGCTACCGAAGCTGGCATCGAGACTGCCGTCGGCATTCAGTCGAGCCACGCTGAATTCGGTGTCATAGCTAGGGTTGTAGCTCCGTCCGGCCACCAGGATCTTGCCGTCGGGCTGCACGAGCAGGCTATTGCCGAAATCGCTGTTCCCATCGATATCGGCGGTGGCCTCGCCACCACAACCGAAGCTGGTATCGAGCGAGCCGTCGGCATTCAGCCGGATCACGCTGAAGTCGAAATAGGTACTGTTCTCGGAATAGTCATAGCTGGATCCCGCCATCAGGATCTTGCCGTCGGGCAGTATGGTCACGCTATGGCCTTGGTCGTCGCTATATCCGAGCTCGAAGATGGCCTTGGCATCGCTGCCGAAGCCGGTGTCGAGGGTGCCGTCGGCGTTCAGCCGGATTACGCCGAAGTTGTCATCGCTGCCATTATCGCTCCGTCCAGTCACCAGGATCTTGCCGTCGGGCTGCATGGCCATGCTATAGACGTAATCGCCCCTCCCGAGATCGAAGGTGGCCTTGCCGTCGCTGCCGAAGCTGGTATCGAGACTGCCGTCGGTATTCAGCCGGATCACGCTGAAGTCGCCATTACTGCTGCCGCTCAGCAGGAGCTTGCCGTCGGGCAGCACGGTCAGGCTACGGCCTTGGTTGCTTCCCCCGATATCGACGATGGCCTTGCCGTCGCTATCGAAGCTGGTATCGAGAGTGCCGTCGGCATTCAGCCGGACCACACTGAAGTCATCATTACTGCTGACGGGGTTATAGCTCTGTCCGGCCAGCAGGATCTTGCCGTCCGGTTGCAAGGCCAAGTCATAGTTGAGATCGCTATGCCCTGCTATGTCTAGCAGCATCTTGCCTGTGGCTGTGCGGGAAGTAGGGCTTGGCGCGTCATTGCTCGGTGTCGAGGTTTCCATTCAACGATCCTTTTGGGTTTTGGGGTGTTTTAACGAGCGTTTTAGAGGCGATCCGCTGCCACTTTGTTGCAGACAGAGGGAGAAGAACAAAGCCCGATGACACGCCGGTAATAACGACAACTGTCGAAGTCGACATAGCAGTTCCTCTGGATGTGGGTGAATTGAATGCGGCAGGGTCTGCCCGCCGGTGGTGCCGGTTCATGCAAGCTCCGCCTCCACGGATCGGCTGCCGCTACCGAGCCTGATCCTGAACCAGATGGAATACATGGCCGGCAGAAACACCAGGGTCAGAACCGTTCCCGCGAAAGTGCCGCCGATCAGCGTGTAGGCGAGCGTTCCCCAGAACACCGAGTGGGTCAGCGGGATGAAGGCCAGGATCGCCGCCAGCGCGGTGAGGATCACCGGGCGGGCACGCTGTACGGTTGCCTCGACGACCGCACGAAACGGGTCCAGTCCCGCCTGTTCGTTGTGGTGGATCTGCCCGATCAGAATCAGCGTGTTGCGCATCAGGATGCCTGACAGCGCAATCAGACCGACCAGTGCATTGATGCCGAATGGCTGCTGAAAAAGAATCAGCGTAGGCACCACGCCGATCAGCCCCAGCGGACTGGTCAGGAAGACCATGACCATGGCGGAGATCGAGCGCACCTGCAAAATGAGGATGATCAGGGTGATTGCCAGCATGATGGGAAATAGCGGCAACATCGCCACCGTCGCCTTGCCTGACTCTTCGATGGAGCCAGCCTGCTCGATGCGATAGCCACTCGGCAGTTTCTCCATGACGGGCTGGAGCTGCCGGGTAATTGCTGCCGACACGTCCGGCGGCTGCAGGCCATCGGCGATGTCGCCCCGGACGGTGATCGTCGGCATGCGGTCGCGCCGGCGGATAACCGGCTCCTCCATGCGTACGTCGACCTCGCCGACCTGCGACAGCGGGATGCGCTGCCCGTTGGCGCCCGCCAGCGTGAAATCGCCGATCCTGGCCGGGTCGAAGCGGATGTCGCCGGCCGAACGGGCCACGACCTGCACCGTGCGGATGTCCTCGCGCACGGCGGTAACGGGCACACCGCTCAGCAGGAACTGCAGTTGTTGCGCGACAGCGCTGGAGGTCAGCCCCACGGCCTGCAAGCGGTCCTGCTGCAAGGTGAAATGCAGCGTGGGCGTGCGCGTGCCCCAGTCGGTGTTGACCGTGCGCATCATCGG
>NZ_BAAGYK010000142.1:0-557 GCF_054779355.1 Azotobacter armeniacus | reverse complement strand
TCGCGCTCGATGGCATAGAGCCGATTGATCCAGGCCAACGCCTGGTCGGCGCGCCCGATCTTGCCTTTGGGCTGCACCTGCTGCGCCTCGACGAACTTGCGCCGGGCATGGGCCCAGCAGCCCTGGCGCTCGATGCCCGGTTGCGCGGCCAGGGCGTTGTAGCCGGCGTAGTCGTCGGTCATCAGGTAGCCGCGGTAGCCGGCGAGCAGGCGCAAGGGCACCTCCTGTGCCCGGCTGGGGCTGTAGTCGAAGAGGACGACCGGCTGCTCCGGCGGGCCGCCGGTCTGCACCCACATCCAGGACTGGCTGGAGGGATCCCGGTCCGGCTCCTTGAGTACCTGCACCCGCGTCTCGTCGCAGTGGATCACCGGGCTTTCCAGCAGCCGGTCGCGCATCAGGTTGAGCACCGGTTGCAGCTGCCCGGCGCAGCGGATCGCCCAGCGCGCCAGGGTTTGCCGGGGGATCTCGACGCCGTGGCGGGCGAGCACCTTCTCGAAGCGGTGCAGCGGCAGGCCGTCGACGTACTTGGTGGTCAGCAGCATCGCCAGCACGCCGGG
>NZ_BAAGYK010000141.1:0-517 GCF_054779355.1 Azotobacter armeniacus | reverse complement strand
TATAGTCAGCGATCGTACATGGCGCGCAATTGACCGAACGACCTATCGTCGCGAGCCGTCGTAACCGGCAGAATCGTTGTCATGACTTCTTCTGCTTTCGACCATCTGACTCCCGAACAACTGCGCGAACTGGCTGCGCAGTTGGTGCAATGTGTCGAAAGCCTTGATCAGCAGGTCTCCAGCCTCGGCAAGCAAGTCCAGTATCACAAGACCCGCGGCGATCAGCTGGCTCACGAAATTGCCGTAGTCAAGCGGCACCCGTTTGCCCGGCGCAGCGAGCAGCTCAGTCCTGCCCAGATCAGCCTGCTGGATGATCTGCTGGATACCGATATCGCGGCCATCGAGGCCGAGCTCGAGGAGCTTGCCCCGGTCCCCGCCCCGGCCGAGCCATGCCGGCAGCCCAGGCGCGCAGCGAAGCTGCTCGGCTTCACCGCGCAAAAACCCTTGTATCGCGCCTGGCAGCAGGATGCGGCGTTGGTGCGCCAGTGGGAAAACGAGACCTACCCGGCGATTCGGG
>NZ_BAAGYK010000140.1:5795-28997 GCF_054779355.1 Azotobacter armeniacus | reverse complement strand
TCGGCCGAGAGCATCACCGCGTCGGTACCGTCGAGCACCGCGTTGGCCACGTCGAACACCTCGGCGCGGGTCGGCAGCGACTGGGTGATCATGGTCTCCATCATTTGCGTGGCGGTGATCACCGCCCGGTTGAGCACCCGCGCCCGCTCGATGATCAGCTTCTGCACGCCGACCAGCTCGGCGTCGCCGATCTCCACCCCGAGGTCGCCGCGGGCCACCATCACCGCCTCGGAGGCGAGGATGATCGCGTCGAGCGCCTGCTGATCGGCCACCGCCTCGGCGCGCTCGATCTTGGCGACCAGGCCGGCCGAGCCGCCGGCTTCCTGCATCAGCCGGCGGGCGTGCTGCATGTCGGCGGCATCGCGCGGGAAGGACACGGCCAGGTAGTCGACCTGCATGCTCGCGGCGGTCTTGATGTCCTGGCAGTCCTTCTCGGTCAGCGCCGAGGCCGACAGGCCGCCGCCCTTGCGGTTGATGCCCTTGTTGTTGGACAGCGGACCGCCGACCAGCACCTCGCAGATCAGCTGGCTGCCCTCGACCTTCAGGGCCTTGAGCACGATGCGCCCGTCGTCGAGCAGGAGGATGTCGCCGGGCTGGCTGTCGTTGATCAGCGCCTCGTAGTCGATGCCCACGCGGGTCGCATCGCCGGCGTTCTTGTCCAGCGCCGCGTCGAGGACGAACTGCTGGCCCTTCTGCAGTTGAACCTTGCCTTCGGCGAAGCGCGAGATGCGGATCTTCGGCCCCTGCAGGTCGGCGAGGATGGCGACGAAGCGCCCATGCCTGGCGGCCATCTCGCGGACCAGGGCGGCGCGGGCCATGTGTTCCTCGGCCTTGCCGTGGGAGAAGTTCAGGCGTACCACGTCGACACCGGCCTTGATCAGGCCTTCGAGGACTTCGGGGGTTTCGGTGGCTGGGCCGAGGGTGGCGACAATCTTGGTCCGGCGCTGCAGGCCGAACCACTCACGACGGCTGGAGGCTTGCGCGGCGGCGCCGGCCGTACGGGCGGGACGAATCAGTTCTTCGAGCATGACAACTCCAAGGAGTTCGGGGCCGGGGCCGGTTCTGCCGACCGTGAGGCCTGTCGCTTTCTATAATGTTGGTCAGTGTCGGTTCAGGCTCGCGCCCGGACTGCCACGGCGGCTGGCGCGCGGGCGCGGGCCCGCAGAAGATGGGAGATACGCATGGGGCACCTGCTGTGTTGTTCTTGTCGGTCGGCACCGACGGCCCGCGGCATATAAGAAGCGGCGAACCTCCGGCGTCTTGCCGAAGGACTCTATTGGAAAATAAATTCTAATTCAATACAAAATAGAATTTTTATACAAATACCGATTCGTGGCCGGCGACCACCGGCAACCGCCCCTGCATGCCTCCGCTCCGACGCCCACCTGAAGCCCTGCCGGAATGGACTGTCTGCCAGGTGGCCCGGCATGGTCGCGCAGGGTCTGCCGACGTGTTGACGCATGCCGCGACGGGGTCCGTTTGGCGCGGAACGGAAAACGAGGAAAGAAGGGGGCATTCCAAAATGAACGACGCGCGCCGCCCTGCCCTCCCGCCGATTTGGCGGGAGGGCAGGTTTACGCGGCGGCCTTGAAGGGGCCGGGACTTAGCGGGAGGTCAATCGAAGGAGAAGGCGTTGCGGAAACGCTGCAGCGCCAGCTCGGAATCCTCCGAGGCCCAGCCCTCCAGGCCGACCACACCGGTGTAGCCCATGTCGCGCAGGGCGCGGGCCACGGCGGGGTAGTTGATCTCGCCGGTCCCCGGTTCCCGGCGTCCCGGCACGTCCGCGACCTGGATCTCGCCGATGGCGGGGCCGGCGCGGCGGACCAGCTCGATCAGGTTTCCCTCGCCGATCTGCGCGTGGTAGAGGTCCAGGTTCATCTTCAGGTGCGGGCTGCCCACGGCCTCGACCAGCGCCAAGGTGTCCTCGGCCCTGGCGAAGGGCGTGCCCGGATGGTCGACCGGCAGATTCAGGTTTTCCAGCAGGAACACCTTGCCGACCTCTTCGCCCAGGCGGGCGATCTGCTCCAGCGTCTTGCAGGCCGTCAGCCACATGCGCCCGGTGATCACCTCGACCGGCCTGACCGGCAGCCCCTTGTCGTCCAGGCCGGTGCCATGCAGGTTCAGGCTCGGGCAGTTCAGTTGCTCGGCGATGGCGACGGACTCGCGCGCGCTGTCGAGCAGCGCCTTGATCCCGTCGGGCTCGGTCAGGTTGCCCGAGATGTAGCCGGTCATGGAGGTGAAGTCCGCGCCGGTAGCCGCCAAGGCCGGGATGTCCTTCTTCGTCCAGTCCCAGATCTCGGCGCTGAAGCCCAGCGCGTGGATGCGCCTGACGCGCTCCACGAACGGCAGGTCGAGAAAGACCATTTCGGCGCTGATCGCCAGTTTGAAAGGCGTGCTGCTCATGCGTCGCTCCTCAGAGTTTGATGGCCTTGCCCTGTTCCACGGATGCGATGCAGGCGCAGGCGATGGCCAGCGCCGCACGGGCATCCTCGCCGGTCGCCTGCGGGGTCTCGCCGGTGCGCAGGCAGTGGGCGAAGTGGTTCAGCTCGGCGATGTAGGCGTCGCGCAGCAGGTCGGTATCCATGCGCTGGGTGTCGGCCTGGATGCCGTCGCTGCCGTAGCTCAGCATGTCGCTCTTGGCGATGCTGCCCATGGTCAGCATGCCGGCGCTGCCGAACACCTCGCCGCGCACGTCGTAGCCGTAGACCGCCTGGAAGTTGGCCTCGGCGACGGCGATGGCGCCGTTGTCGTAGCGGATGCTGACCACGGCGGTATCCAGCAGCCCCTTGTCCTTGTATTCGAGTGCGATCAGGGCATCGGCCATGACGTGGACCTCGGTCGCCCTGGCCCCCGGGTTCAGGTAGTTCAGGGTGTCGAAGTCGTGGATCAGGGTCTCCAGGAAGATGCCCCACTTGCGAAAGCCCGCCGGATTGCCGAAGGCCGGGTCGCGGGTCAGGGAGCGCAGCAGCTGTGGCGTGCCGATGCGACCGGCCACCACCGCTTCGTGGGCGGCGCGGAAGCCCCTGACGAAACGCCGGTTGAAGCCGCACTGCAGGATCACGCCGGCCTCTTTCGCCGCCGCGATGGCCCGGTCGATCTCCTCCATGGTCCAGGACATGGGCTTCTCGCAGAAGATGCCCTTGCCGGCCCGGGCGGCACCGATGACCAGCTCGCAGTGCAGGGCGGAAGGCGCCCCGATCAGCACGCCGTCGATCTCCGGATCGTTGAGCAGCTGCTGCGGATCGGTGTAGACCTTCGCTACCCCCAGCTCCTGCGCCAGGCGGGCTGCCTGACCCGGGGTCGGATCGGCGATGGCCGCCAGGCAGGCGCCGGGAATGTGCCGGGCCGCGGTCTGGCCATGGAAGCTGCCCATGCGGCCCGCGCCGATGAGGCCGAGGCGGATGGTCTTGGTTGCGTTCATTGGATCACTCCTTTCTTGTCGTAGTAGTCGGGCTCAGTGCCGAGCCTTGAAGGTCAGGTCTTTGTTGGTGGAGAAGCTGTCCTGCCCGGCCGGCTTCGTACCCGGGCCGAAGCGTCTGGACTTGGAAAGCATCAGCGGCTCGATACGCTCCAGCGCCACGCCGCGGGTTTCGGGCAGGAAGCGGCCGATGAAATGGAAGCCGTACAAGCAGAAGCCGGCACAGATCAGCAGCGGGAAGGCGCCATTGAAGTGCTCGAGGAGGTATTCGCTGCGGTTGAAGATCGGAAAGGCCTGGGCCACGAAGAAATTGGCCACGTACATGGCGCAGAAGGACATACCCATGGCGACGGCGCGCATGCGGTTCGGGAACATCTCGGCGATCAGCAGCCAGGCGCCCAGACTCCAGGAGAAGCCGAACACCAGCACGAAGGTCACCAGGCCGACGACCGGCAGGATGCCCTGCATACCGCTCGAGATGACGCAGGCCGTCGCCAGCATGGTGGCGAAGCAGCCGAAGGCGCCCCAGCGCAGCAGCGGCACGCGACCGATCCGATCAACGTAGCGGGTTGCCAGGGCGATGCCGACGAAGTTGGCCGAGCCGATGAAGATGGTCTGCAGCAGCGCGTCCTGGCTGCCGAAGTTCATCGCCTGCAGCAGGGAGGGCGCGTAGTACATCAGGATGTTGATGCCAAAGAGCTGCTGCAGGACGGCGATGCCGCAGCCGATCAGGACGATGTACAGCAGCTTCGGGTTGCCCAGGATGCGCGTGCTGCGGGCCTCGCGCTCGACGGCCTTCTCCTCGGCGATGGACTGGACGATGAAGTCCAGCAGGTGCCCGGCATGCTCGGCATTGGACAGCCGGGTGAGCGTATTCAAGGCTTCGTCGTTGCGACCGACCATGACCTGCCAGCGCGGCGACTCCGGGATGAAGGCGACCAGGGCCAGGAAGATCACGCAGGGCACCACCTCGGAGCCGAGCATCCAGCGCCAGCCCAGTTCGACCAGCCACTGCTCGGTCATGCCGTAGGCGATCAGGAAGTTGATCACGTAGACGAGGACCTGGCCGCCGACCATGATCAGCTGCTGCAGGCCCAGCATGCGCCCGCGGTAGTCCTTGGGCGAGATTTCCGCGGTGTAGAGCGGCGTGGCCGTCGAGGCCATGCCGACCGCCAGGCCACCAATCATCCGGTAGATCACGAACCAGAAGAAGCTGGTGGCCAGCGCCGAGCCGACGGCCGAGATCAGGAAGAGGATCGCAGCGACGATCAGGGTCCGCTTGCGTCCTATGCGATTGGCCAGGTGGCCGACCCCGTAGGCGCCGAGAACGCAGCCGAAGATCACGTTGGAGACTGCCCAGCCGCTTTCCGCGGGCGAGAGGCTGAAGTACGTCGTCAGGGGCTCGATGGCTCCCGAGATCACCGAGGCGTCATAGCCGAGAATGAAACCGCCCAGCGAGGCGATCGCGCATATTCGCAGGACGAGCGACAGATTGTGAGTTCTGTGGGGCATTTGAGTTTCCTTGTTCTTATTTCTCAAATCACGGACCGGTACTTCATCCACCCGGTCCTCTCAGCATTGTTTTGGCAAGCCTCATGCCAAAACATAACAAATTGATATAAAAGAGTTTTTTATAAAAATCCCGCCCTCGCACTGTTTAAGCTGATGACATGTCAATCCAGACATGTCAAAAATATGAAAACTGGCAAGGGAGTGGACGATGCCACCCGCACAACAAGAAACGGCCTGCCCGCAGGTAGACCTCGACTACATCACCTCCATCGGCCAGGCCGGCCTGAGCGAAGGGCCGATCCTCGCAGTCGAGCAGGCCTGGCAGGCCTGCGTGGACGGGCAGCGTGAGCGCTCCGCCGGGGTCCGTCCGCTCATCTGGGAATCCTGGCAGCGCTGCGTCCGGGCCAGTCTCCGGCCCGACGACTTCGAGTACCGCTTCGTCGATGCCGCGGTTCTGGCCGAAAAGCTGGAAACCCACCGCGAGCTGATCGAGACGGCCGCGGAAATCATGCAGGGGCTGCTCGCCTATAACCCCCGGGGCCACATCAATCTGACCGACGCCGAGGGAACCACGCTGCACTTCTGCGGCCGGGACATCACGCCGGTGGGGAGCCTGCTGCTGGAGTCGCTGCAGGGAACCAACTGCACCGGGCTCGCCCTCGCGGAAAACCGCCTCGTGTACGTGCTGTCGGAGGAGAACTTCGGCACCTGGCTGCGCCAGCGCCGCATGCATTGCGCCGCCGCGCCGATCCGCGATCCCGCGGGACGCACCCTGGCGATCCTGACCCTCACCGCGGAACCCGGCTGGTTCCACTTCCACACCCTAGGCACCGTCCAGGCGGCGGCCGAGGCCGTGTCGCGGCAGTTGGCCCTGCAAGCGTTGCTGCGCGAGCAGCAGACGGTGCTCGAGGTGCTCAACGAGGGCCTCGTCGTGCTGGACGACCGGGGCCGCATCAAGGCCCTCAACCGCTATGCCCGCCAGCTGTTCCGGGTGGACCACGACCTGCTCGGCAGCCCGTTCCAGCGCCTGGGCCGCAGCGACCGGGCGGATAGCCTCCTGCTGAAGGCGGACGAGGGCCTGCACGACCTGGACATCGCCTTCCAGCTCCATGACGGCACGCACCTGTCCTGCCTGGCCTCCGTCTGCCCCACGGAGCACGGCGAACGGATCGTCTCGCTACGGGAGAACCGGCGCATCCGCGAAATCACCCGGCGCATCATCGGCACCCAGGCCAGCTACACCTTCGAGACCATCCGCGGCAGTTCGCGGGCCATGCAGGACGCCCTGCGCCTGGCGCGGATCGCCAGCCGGGGCGACTCGACCACCCTGATCCTGGGGGAAAGCGGCACCGGCAAGGAACTGTTCGCCCAGGCCATCCACAACGCCAGCGGCCGCTGCGGCGGGCCTTTCGTGGCGGTCAACTGCGGGGCCATCCCGCGCGACCTGGTGCAGAGCGAGCTGTTCGGCTACATCGAGGGCGCCTTCACCGGCTCGGCGCGGGGCGGGTCGGCCGGCAAGTTCGAACTGGCCGACGGCGGGACTATCTTCCTCGACGAGATCGGCGACATGCCCTTCGACGCCCAAGCCAGCCTGCTGCGGGTCCTGCAGGAGGGCGAGGTCACCCGGGTGGGCGCGAAGCGCTCGCAGCAGGTGGATGTGCGCATCGTCGCCGCCACCAACCGCAACCTGAGCCAGGCCGTCGCCGACGGCGCCTTCCGCGAGGACCTCTACTACCGGCTCAACGTGCTGGGCCTCACCGTCCCGCCCCTGCGAATGCGCCGGGAAGACATTCCGCTCCTGGCCCAGCACTTCCTCGAACGCTGCGCCCAGTCGCTGCGCAAACCCGTGCGCGGCCTGTCCCGGGAAGCGCTCGAGATCCTCTCGGCCCATGCCTGGCCGGGCAATGTCCGCGAACTGGAGAACACCATCGAGCGGGCGGCCAACCTGGCCACCGGCGAGCTGATCCAGCCGGACGACCTGCCCGTCGAGACCCTGCAGGTTTCGCGCAGACCGGCGCCGACCGCTGCGCCGGTCCCCGGGACGGCCATGGATCTGGTCGGCCACGAAATGAACGCCATCATCGCCGCCCTGTGGGACACCGGAGGCAACATCCGCCTGGCCGCGAAGCGGCTCGGCGTCTCCCGCGGGGGGCTGTACAACAAGATGAACCGCTACGGGCTGAGCGCCGACAGCTTCCGCGCAGGGCAGTGCTGAGCGCAGCGGAGGCCGGTGCTGCCAAATTGCGCGGCGGTGGGATTGATACAAAGGGTGGAAGTCAGCGATTGAACACCGCCTCCACCGATTGCAGCGGATAGTGCTTCGGATAAGGCAGGGATGCCACTCCGCTTTCGATGGCGGCACGGGCCACGGCATCGGAAACCAGGGTGATCAGCCGTGGGTCCATGGGCTTCGGAATGATGTATTCAGCTCGTCGTCGCGGGTAGGGCCGGGTCTCCAGGCCCTGGGCTGCGGTCTGCTCGGCGATGATGCCGAGCTCGGCGCGGCCGTCGGCCACCGCGCGGACCACTGCCGAGCCGACCCGCTCCTCGATATCGAACTTGATCTCCGGATAGCGGGCGACGAAGCCGGCGATGTCCTCCGGGAGGAACTGCGACAGCGCCGAGGTGATGGCATGGATATGGATATGACCCTTGACGCCGCTGGCGTACTCGCTGAGCTCGTTGTCCAGCCGGGCGAGGGTCTGCTTGACCTGGCGGGCATGGAACAGCAGCGACTGCCCGGCCGGGGTCAGCTCGACACCCCGGGCGTTGCGGATCAACAGGGGCGAACCGACCTGCTCCTCCAGCTCGCTGATGCGCTTGCTCACCGCCGAGACCGCCAGGTGCTTGAGGCGCGCGGCGCGGGTAAGGTTGCGTTCCTGGGCGATGGCGATGAACAGGTCCAGGCTGGTGAGGTCGTAGCGCATGGCAGGAACTTCTCCGAATGACTACGGAATAACGTCCTCCCGCTCGACTCGGGATGCAACTTTATTGTCCTCCCACAGCTCCGCCATACGACCGCGGCCATGACGAAGCAGCCAGGCCGATAAGGCAGAAGGCTGGAATGGCGGCCTAGTCGAGCTCGTCGTCGGGCTCGCCGTCCTCGAAACCGCCCGGTGCACCGATTTCCTCGACCGAGATTTCCAGACGGTAGGCCACGGCGATGAACAGTGCCTGGCACAGGCTCAGGGTGGAACTGAGCGAGCGGAAGGCGAAGGTGCTGCCCTCGTTCACCAGCAGCAGGGCGCTGGCGTGCTTGGCCAGCGGCGCCAGCTGGCTGTCGGTGATGACCAGCGTATGGGCCTTGTGCCGCCGGGCGGCGCGCACGCATTGCTGGGTTTCCTTGCCGTAGGGGCTGAAGCTGATGGCGACGACCAGGTCGCCTTCGCGCACGCTGCGCATCTGCTCGCGGTAGCCGCCTCCCAGGCCGCTGACCAGATGGACGCGCTTGTTGGTGTGCTGCAGGCTGTAGACCAGGTAGTGGGCCACGGCGAACGAGCGGCGCACGCCGACCACGTAGACGTTCTCGGCCTCGGCCACCAGGTTCACCGCCTTGTCGAACGCGGCCTCGTCGAGTTCCTGGGCCAGCCGGTCGAGGCCCGAACGGGTGGCGTTGATGCACTCGCGCGCCAGCTCGCCGCTGGAGGCCTTGTGCGAGCGGTTGGCGATCATCCGGCGGATGCGCTGCTGGTAGTTCTGGATCGGCGTGGCCTTGTCGGTGTAGGCCTCGCGGAACAGCGCCTGCATCTCGCTGAAGCCCTTGAAGCCGAAGCGCTGGGAGAAGCGCACGATGGCCGAGGGGTGTACCTCGCACTGCTGGGCGATATCGCTGACCCGGTCGACCATCACCCGGCCGCTCTGCTGGCTCATGTAGCCGGCGATGCGCTTGAGCTGGCGAGGCAGGGCCTCGTACTCCGCGCCGATCAGCTGCTGCAGGAGCTCCACGCTGGCCGGCGCCTCCTGCAGCGCTTCGCCGGAGTGGGCGGATGATTCGGAACTGGACATGCGCTCTTTTCCTCTCGTCGTGAATCCTGTGGCCGGCGGCGGCGCGATGGCGGCCGCAGCGGCAGAGTGAATCCCCTCTTCCCCTCGTTTCGTCCCCCCCTCGCCGTCCTGCGGGAGCACGACCAGTCTGCCGGCCGTACGGACAGGATACCCCAGTTAATGGAAAATTCATTCTAAATAATAAAATTATGGAAAAAATGTTGATTTAACGGCGCCGCCCGTTCTAATCTCGACCCATCGCATCAGTCACCACATTCGGGTGCGGAAAACGCAGGCCGACAAGAACACATAAGAGGAGGCAGCATGGGCGAAATCACTTTCGCAAGCGGACGTCAGCTGGACGTCATATGTCTGGGGCGCCTCGGCGTCGATCTGTACGCCCAGCAGATCGGCGCACGGCTCGAAGACGTCAGCAGCTTCGCCAAGTACCTGGGCGGCTCGTCCGCCAACATCGCCTTCGGCACCGCCCGCCTGGGCCTCAAGTCGGCGATGCTGACCCGCGTGGGCGACGACCACATGGGGCGCTTTCTGGTCGAGACGCTGGAGCGCGAAGGCTGCGACACCCGGGCGATCAAGGTCGATCCGGAGCGGCTGACCGCCATGGTCCTGCTGGGCATCAAGGACCGCGACACCTTCCCGCTGATCTTCTACCGCGAGAACTGCGCCGACATGGCGCTGTGCGAGGAAGACATCGACGAGGCCTTCATCGCCTCGAGCAAGGCGCTGCTGATCACCGGCACCCACTTCTCCACCGACGGCGTCTACAAGGCCAGCAGCAAGGCGCTCGACTACGCCGAGAAGCACAACGTCAAGCGCGTGCTGGACATCGACTACCGCCCGGTGCTCTGGGGCCTGACCGGCAAGGCCGACGGCGAGACCCGCTTCATCGCCAACGCCAAGGTCAGCGAGCACGTGCAGCGCATCCTGCCGCGCTTCGACCTGGTGGTCGGCACCGAGGAGGAGTTCCTCATCGCCGGCGGCTCCGAGGACCTGCTCACCGCCCTGCGCAAGGTGCGCGAGGTGACCGCCGCGACCCTGGTGGTCAAGCTCGGCCCGCTGGGCTGCACTGTCATCCATGGCGACATTCCCGCGCGCCTGGAAGATGGCAACATCTATAAGGGCATCCGCGTCGAGGTGATGAACGTGCTGGGTGCCGGCGACGCCTTCATGTCCGGCTTCCTGCGCGGCTGGCTCACCGAGGGCGACGACGAGCGCTGCTGCCGCCTGGCCAACGCCTGCGGCGGCCTGGTGGTATCGCGCCATGCCTGTGCCCCGGCGATGCCGACCCAGGCCGAACTCGACTACATCTTCAACAGCCCGGTGCCCATCACCCGCCCGGACCTCGACCCGCAGCTGAACCGCCTGCACCGGGTCAGCGTGCCGCGCAAGAGCTGGAAGCCGCTGTTCATCTTCGCCTTCGACCACCGCGGTCAACTGGTCGAACTGGCCCAGCAGGCCAGCCGCGAGCTCAAGGCGATTCCCGAGCTCAAGCAGCTGTTCGTCACCGCCATCGAGCGCGTCGAGGCCGACCTCGCCCGCCAGGGCATCGACGGCGACGTGGGTCTGCTGGCCGACCAGCGCTTCGGCCAGGACGCCCTCAACAGCGCCACCGGCCGCGGCTGGTGGATCGGCCGCCCGGTCGAGCTGCAGGGTTCGCGGCCGCTGGCCTTCGAACACGGCCGCTCGGTCGGCAGCAACCTGGTGCAGTGGCCGCGCGAGCACATCATCAAGTGCCTGGTGCAGTTCCACCCGGACGACGAACCGCTGCTGCGCCTGGAACAGGAGGCCCAGCTCAAGGGCCTCTACGAGGCGGCCCAGGCCAGCGGCCACGAGCTGCTGCTCGAGGTGATCCCGCCGAAGAACCACCCTTCCGAGCATCCGGACGTGCTCTACCGGGCGATCAAGCGGCTCTACAACATCGGCATCCAGCCGGACTGGTGGAAGATCGAGCCGCAGCCGGCCGAGGTGTACCAAAAGCTCGACGCGCTGATCACCGAGCGCGACCCCTACTGCCACGGCGTGGTCCTGCTCGGTCTGAACGCCCCGGTCGAGGCGCTCGCCGAGGGGTTCCGCCAGGCCGGCGCCAGCCAGGTCTGCCGCGGCTTCGCGGTCGGCCGGACGATCTTCCAGGAGCCCAGCCGGGCCTGGCTGGCCGGCGAGATCGACGACGAGACCCTGATCGCGCAGGTCCGGACCACCTTCGAGTTCCTGATCAAGTCCTGGCGCGAGGCGCGCCAGCAGGCCTGACGCCGCCCGGACCTTCGCTCAACCGAACAACGACAATCAGGTGACTGACATGACGAATCCATCGCTCAAGATCGGCATCAACCCGATCTCCTGGAGCAACGACGACCTGCCCTCGCTGGGCGGCGAAACCCCGCTGAGCACCGCCCTGTCCGAGGGCAAGGCGATCGGCTACCAGGGCTTCGAGCTCAACGGCAAGTTCCCCAAGACCCCCGAAGGCGTGCGCGCGGTGCTCGCCGAATACGGCCTGGAGCTGGTTTCCGGCTGGTATTCGAGCCTCTTGGCCCACCGCTCCGTGGAAGAAGAGATCGAGGCCATCGCCCCGCACTGCCGGCTGCTCGCCGAGAACGGCGCCAAGGTGCTGGTCTACGGCGAGGTCGCCGGCTCCATCCAGGGCCGGCGCATCGCCCTCGGCGAGCGCCCGCGCTTCTACACCGACGAAGCCTGGAAGACCTACGGCGACAAGCTCACCAAACTGGCCCGCTACACCCAGTCCCAGGGCCTGCGCCTGGCCTACCACCACCACATGGGCGCCTACGTGCAGGCCCCGGAGGACATCGACCGGCTGATGGCGGTCACCGGCGTGGAGGTCGGCCTGCTGTTCGACGCCGGCCACTGCTACCTGGGCGGCGGCGATCCGCTGAGCGTGCTCAAGAAGCACCTCGCCCGGGTCTGCCACGTGCACTGCAAGGACGTGCGCGAAGGCGTGGTCAAGCTCTCGCGCAACGAGCAGTGGAGCTTCCCGGAGTGCATCGTCAACGGCACCTTCACCGTGCCCGGCGACGGCGACATCGACTTCGAAGCCATCCTCGCCACCCTGCTGGCCGCCGGCTACCGCGGCTGGCTGGTGGTCGAGGCCGAGCAGGACCCGGCCGTGGCGCCCAGCTACGCCTACGCCAAGAAGGGCTTCGAGACGCTGAGCGGCCTGCTCGCCCGCCTCGCCCCTCAATACGCCACCGTCTGAAGGAGGATCACCGTGGATCTGCTCGTCAAAGGCTCCGCCGATCAACGCACCCTCGTCCAGGTGCCCGCAGGGGCGCTGGAGTACGTAGGCTTCTCCGCCCACCGTCTCGCCGACGGCGACGAACTGCCGGTCGCCGCGGCCGACCAGGAGGTGTGCCTCGTGCTGCTCGCCGGCAAGGCCACCGTCACCGCGGCCCATCCGCAGAAGGGCGCCTTCGCCTGGGAGAACATCGGCGAGCGGCCGAGCGTCTTCGAGCCCAAGTCGCCCTACGCCGTCTACCTGCCGCCGCACAGCGAAGCGCTGGTGCGCGCCCATGGCACGGCCGAGATAGCGCTGTGCCGGGCGCCCGGCAACCCGGACGAAACGCTGGCGCCGCGGCTGATCGAACCTGCGCAGATGAATCGTTCCACCCGCGGCAAGGGAGCGAATACCCGCTACGTCTGCGACATCCTGCCGGACAGCGCCGCGGCCCACTCGCTGCTGGTGGTCGAGGTGATCACCCCCTCGGGGCATACCTCCAGCTACCCGCCGCACCGCCACGACACCGACGACCTGCCGGCGCAGAGCTTCCTCGAGGAGTCCTACTACCACCGCCTGAACCCGGCGCAGGGCTTCGTCTTCCAGCGCGTCTACACCGACGACCGCAGCCTCGATGAGGCCATGGCGGTGGAGAACCACGACGTGGTGCTGGTGCCCCGCGGCTACCACCCGGTCAGCGTGCCCTACGGCTACACGTCCTACTACCTGAACGTGATGGCCGGCCCGACGCGCGCCTGGAAATTCCACAACGACCCGGCCCACGAATGGCTGCTCAAGCTCTAGGAAAGCTGCCTACCGAGCGGAAGCGACCTTTGCGGTAGCTGACTTCTGGACCAAGAACAACAACCAGAGCAAGCGACATGAACGACAAGACCGTTGCAACACAGCAGCACGATGTCTCCTACGTGCTGCGGATCTGCGCCGTGGCCGCCCTCGGCGGCATCCTCTTCGGCTACGACACGGCGGTGATCTCCGGCGCCGTGGAATCCCTTCGGGAATATTTCTCCCTCTCCCCCGCCCAAACCGGCTGGGCCGTCTCCAACGTGGTGATCGGCTGCATCGTCGGCGCCCTGGGCGCCGGCTGGGTCGCCGGCCGGCTGGGCCGCAAGAAGGCCCTGGTGCTGGCGGCGATCCTCTTCACCGTCTCGGCGGTCGGCTCGGCGCTGGTCGACAGCTTCGCCTGGTTCGTCGCCTACCGGATGATCGGCGGCCTCGCCGTGGGCCTGGCCTCGACCGTCTCGCCGATGTACATGTCCGAGGTCTCGCCGAAGGACATGCGCGGCCAGGCGCTGGGCATGCAGCAGATGGCGATCGTGCTCGGCCAGGTGGTGGTGTTCTACGTGAACTACCGGATCGCCGCCGGCGCCGCCCAGGAATGGCTGGTCGAGTACGGCTGGCGTTGGATGCTCGGCTCCGAAGTGGTCCCCTGCCTGCTGTTCTGCCTGTTCGTCTTCACCATCCCCGAATCGCCGCGCTGGCAGGCGATGGTCGGCCAGGACGAGCGGGCGCTGCGCACCCTGACCCGCATTTCCAACGCCGGGCATGCCCGCCACCTGCTCGTGGAAATCAAGGAATCCCTGCACCAGGACCGCCAGGGCCGGGCGCAGAAGCTGAACCTGCGCGAGGCCGGGCTGGCGCTGATCCTCTTCGTCGGCTGCATGCTGGCCATGCTGCAGCAGGTCACCGGGGTCAACGTGATGATGTACTACGCGCCGATGGTGCTGAAGAGCGTCACCGGCAGCACCGAATCGGCGCTGTTCCAGACCATCTGGATCGGCGTCATGCAGCTGGCCGGCAGCCTGGTCGGCATCTGGCTGATCGACCGGGTCGGCCGCCTGCCGCTGATGCGTATCGGCACCGTCGGCGCCATCGCCGGCCTGTTGGTCACCTCCTATGCCCTCTACACCCAGCAGACCGGCTACCTGGCGCTGTCCGGCATGCTGCTATTCATGGTGCTCTACGCGCTGTCCTGGGGCGTCGGCACCTGGGTGCTGATCTCCGAGATCTTCCCCAACCACATGCGCTCGATGGGCATGAGCGTGGTGGTGTGCAGCATGTGGGTGGCCAATTTCCTGGTCAGCCAGAGCTTCCCGATGCTCAACGAGCACCCGCTGCTGATGGAGCAGTTCCACGGCGCCTTCCCGATGTGGGTGTTCGCCGGCTGCTGCCTGTTCTGCTACTGGTTCGTCATCCGCTTCCTCCCGGAAACCCGCGGCGTGTCGCTGGAAAAGATGGAAGCGGTGATGCTGGCCAAGCTCAAGCGGCAACCCGCGACCCGCGAAGAACACTCCGCGCTGCGCTCCAGCCGGGCCTGATCCCCTGAACGCGGGACCGGCCAGGCGCCGGTCCTCCCCCAACGCCAATCAAGCTGCCGCCCTCCAGGCGGCAGGGAGGAACCCGAAAATGACTCAAACGACCCTCATCGGCCACTTCATCGACGGTCAGGTCCGGCACGCCGGCGAGCGCCACAGCGATGTGTTCAACCCGGCCCTCGGCGAAGTCACCGCGCGCGTCGTACTGGCCAGCCGGCAGACCGTCGACGAGGCCGTCGCCGCCGCCAGGGCCGCCTTCCCGGCCTGGTCCGAACGCTCCGCGCTGCAGCGCTCGCGCATCCTGTTCCGCTTCAAGGAGCTGCTCGACAGGCACCACAAGGAGCTGGCGGCGATCATCACCGCCGAGCACGGCAAGGTGCTCTCCGACGCCATGGGCGAGGTGACCCGCGGCATCGAGATCGTCGAGTTCGCCTGCGGCGCGCCGCACCTGCTGAAGACCGCCTACACCGACAACATCGGCGGCGGCATCGACAACTGGAACATGCGCCAGGCGCTGGGCGTCTGCGCCGGCATCACCCCGTTCAACTTCCCGGTGATGGTGCCGCTGTGGATGATCCCGATGGCCCTGGCCACCGGCAACACCTTCGTCCTCAAGCCCTCCGAGCGCGACCCCTCGGCCAGTCTGCTGATGGCCGACCTGCTCAAGCAGGCCGGCCTGCCGGACGGCGTGTTCAACGTGGTGCAGGGCGACAAGGACGCGGTCGACGCCCTGCTCCAGCACCCCGACGTCGAGGCGGTGTCCTTCGTCGGCTCGACGCCGATCGCCGAGTACATCTACCAGGAAGGCACCCGCCGCGGTAAGCGCGTGCAGGCCCTGGGCGGCGCCAAGAACCACATGATCGTGATGCCCGACGCCAACCTCGAGCAGGCCGCCGACGCGCTGATCGGCGCCGCCTACGGCTCGGCCGGCGAGCGCTGCATGGCGATCTCCATCGCCGTGGCGGTGGGCGACACCGGCGATGCGCTGATCGAGAAGCTGCTGCCGCGCATCGACCGCCTGCGCATCCGCAACGGCACGGACCCGGAGGCCGACATGGGCCCGCTGGTCACCGCCCAGCACAAGGCCAAGGTCGAGGGCTACATCGCCAAGGGCGTCGAGGAAGGCGCCCGGCTGATCGTCGACGGCCGCGACCTCAAGGTACCGGGTGCGGAGAACGGCTTCTTCGTCGGCGCCACCCTGTTCGATGGGGTTGGCACCGAGATGACCATCTACCAGGAGGAGATCTTCGGCCCGGTGCTCGGCATCGTCCGCGTGCCGGACTTCGCCGCCGCCGTGGAATTGATCAACGCCCACGAGTTCGGCAACGGCGTGTCCTGCTTCACCAGCGACGGCGGCGTCGCCCGCGCCTTCGCCCGCGCCATCAAGGTCGGCATGGTCGGCATCAACGTGCCGATCCCGGTGCCGATGGCCTGGCATTCCTTCGGCGGCTGGAAGCGTTCGCTGTTCGGCGATCACCACGCCTATGGGGAGGAAGGCATGCGTTTCTACACCCGTTACAAGAGCGTCATGCAGCGCTGGCCGGACAGCATCGCCAAGGGTCCGGAGTTCAGCATGCCGACCGCGAAGTAACCCAACCCCCTGCGTGTAGCCTTACGGAGAACAACAATGACCGCGTCCCTCCCCTTCGCCCTGAACCGCATCGTCGCCCCGACCCTGCCGCTGGCCGAGTTCCTCGATCTGGCACGCGCCCTGAAGGCCGACAGCATCGAGCTGCGCAACGACCTCACGGGCATCGAGATCGAGGACGGCACGCCGCCCGAACGGGTCCGCGAGCTGTGCCAGGCCAAGGGCGTCCGCGTGCTGAGCATCAACGCCCTCTACCCCTTCGACGTGTGGAACGACGAGCGCCGCGCCCGGGCGCTGAAGCTCGCCGCCTATGCCCGCGCCTGCGGCGCCGAGGGGCTGGTGCTCTGCCCGCTGAACGACCCGGCCGACCCGCGCAGCCGCGCCGAACGGGTCCGGGGACTGCGCACCGCGCTGACCGCGCTGGCGCCGATCCTGCGCGAGCACGGCCTGCTCGGCTTCGTCGAGCCGCGGGGCTTCGAGAGCAGCGCACTGCGCCGCAAGCACGACGCCGTGGAGGCTATCAAGGGCATCGGCGGGCTCGACGTGTTCCGTCTGGTCCACGACACCTTCCACCACCACCTGGCCGGCGAGCAGGAGTTCTTCCCCGAGCTGACCGGCATCGTGCACATCTCCGGGGTCGAGGACCGCCAGGTCGCGCTGGCCGAGATCCGC
Source organism: Azotobacter armeniacus (assembly GCF_054779355.1). Lineage (NCBI taxonomy): Bacteria > Pseudomonadati > Pseudomonadota > Gammaproteobacteria > Pseudomonadales > Pseudomonadaceae > Azotobacter > Azotobacter armeniacus. The sequence goes on along the minus strand of NZ_BAAGYK010000140.1, from coordinate 12,243 downwards.
GACGGCCACCGCGTGCTGGTCGGCGAGGCCGACCTCCTCGGCAACGCCGAACAGATCCGCCGCCTGCTGGAGCTGGGCTACCGCGGCCCGTTCTCCTTCGAGCCCTTCGCCGAGAGCGTGCACGCCCTGGCCGAGATCCGCCCGGCGCTGCAGGAAAGCATGCGCCACCTGCAGGCGAGCGTCGCGATACCCGAGGGCTGCGCCGCGTAACCCACCCGTTTTCCAAGCGACGTAGGGCGGGTGCAACCCGCCGAACACGGCCGGGCCCCACGCTGAAACGGCGGGTTTCACCCGCCCTACGAAGCACCACCGAATTGAGGGGAACCTATGAGTACGATACGACTGACCATGGCCCAGGCGCTGGTGAAATTCCTCGACAACCAGTACGTCAGCGTCGACGGCGTCGAGAGCAAGTTCGTCAAGGGCATCTTCACCATCTTCGGCCACGGCAACGTACTGGGCCTGGGGCAGGCGCTGGAACAGGACCCGGGCGAGCTGGTCGTCCACCAGGGCCGCAACGAGCAGGGCATGGTCCACGCCGCCATCGGCTTCGCCAAGCAGAAGCGCCGCCGGCAGATCTACGCCTGCACCTCCTCGGTCGGCCCCGGCGCGGCGAACATGATCACCGCTGCCGCCACCGCCACCGCCAACCGGATTCCCGTGCTGCTGCTGCCGGGCGACGTCTACGCCAGCCGCCAGCCCGACCCGGTGCTGCAGCAGATCGAGCAGACCCACGACCTGTCGATCAGCACCAACGACGCCTTCAAGGCGGTCAGCAAGTACTGGGACCGCGTCAGCCGCCCCGAGCAGCTGATGAGCGCGGCGATCAACGCCATGCGCGTGCTCACCGATCCGGCCGAGACCGGCGCGGTGACCCTGGCGCTGCCGCAGGACGTGCAGGGCGAGGCCTACGACTACCCGGACTACTTCTTCGCCCGGCGCGTGCACCGCCTCGACCGCCGCCCGGCCACCGAGGCCATGCTGGCCGACGCCGTGGCGCTCCTTCAAGGCAAGCGCAAGCCGCTGCTGATCTGCGGCGGCGGGGTGAAATACTCCGGCGCCGCCGAGGCCCTGCAACGCTTCGCCGAACGCTTCGCCATCCCCTTCGCCGAGACCCAGGCCGGCAAGAGCGCCATCGTCTCCGCCCATCCGCTGAACCTCGGCGGCATCGGCGTGACCGGCGGCCTGGCGGCCAACCTGCTGGCCAGCGAAGCCGACCTGGTGATCGGCGTCGGCACCCGCTACACCGACTTCACCAGCGGCTCCAAGAGCCTGTTCCAGAACCCCGAGGTGGCCTTCCTCAACCTCAACGTCAGCGCCTTCGACGCCTGCAAGCTCGACGCCGTGCAGCTGGTGGCCGACGCCCGCGCCGGCCTGGAAGCGCTCGGCGAAGCCCTTGGCCGCAGCGGCTACCAGGCCCGGTGGGGCGATGCGCCGGCGCAGGCGAAGGCCAGGCTGCAGGAGGAGACCGACCGCCTCCACGCCGTGGAATACGGCGGCGAAGGCTTCGTCCCGGAAGTCGACGATCCCCTGCCGCGCCGCGTGCTGGAGGAATTCGTCGAGCTGACCGGCTCCAGCCTGATCCAGAGCCAGGTACTCGGGGTACTCAACCGCACCCTGGCCGACGACGCCATCATCGTCGGCGCCTCCGGCAGCCTGCCGGGCGACCTGCAGCGCGCCTGGTGCAGCAAGGCGCCCGACACCTATCACATGGAATACGGCTATTCCTGCATGGGCTACGAGGTGAACGCCGCCCTCGGGGTGAAGCTGGCCGAGCCCGACCGCGAGGTCTACACCCTGGTCGGCGACGGCTCCTACCTGATGCTGCACTCGGAGCTGGCCACCTCCATCCAGGAGCGCCGCAAGATCAACGTGGTCCTGCTCGACAACATGGCCTTCGGCTGCATCAACAACCTGCAGATGGGCCATGGCATGGGCAGCTTCGGCACCGAGTTCCGCTACCGCAACCCGGAGACCGGCCGGCTCGACGGCGGCCTCGTGCCGGTCGACTTCGCCATGAGCGCGGCGGCCTACGGCTGCAAGACCTACCGGGTGACGACCCTCGACGAGCTGCACGCGGCGCTGGAGGACGCCCGCCGGCAGAGCGTCTCCACCCTCATCGACATCAAGGTGCTGCCCAAGACCATGCTCCACGGCTACCTGTCCTGGTGGCGGGTCGGCGGCGCCCAGGCCTCGAAGAGCGAACGCATCGCGGCGGTCGCGCGAGTCCTTCAAGAGAACCTCGCCAAGGCCCGGCAGTACTGAGTTTCGCCCGAAACTGCGCGGCAGCCCGCGCAGGACTTTCCCCACAACAATGCCAATGAAAGGAAGAAACGCATCATGACCTTGAACATCGGAGTGATCGGCACCGGCGCCATCGGCCAGGACCATATCCGTCGCTGCAGCTTCGCGCTGTCGGGCGCACGGGTGGTCGCGGTCAACGACATCAACCTGGACCAGGCGAAGAAGGTGGTGAGCGATCTGGGCATCGAGGCGGAGGTCTACGCCGACGCGCACGAACTGATCAACGCCGCCAACGTGGACGCGATCCTGGTGACCTCCTGGGGCCCCAGCCACGAGGAGTTCGTGCTGTCGGCGATCAAGGCCGGCAAGCCGGTGTTCTGCGAGAAGCCCCTGGCGGTGACCGCCGCGGGCTGCAAGAACATCGTCGACGCGGAAATGGCCTTCGGCAAACGCCTGGTCCAGGTCGGCTTCATGCGCCCCTACGACCAGGGCTACCGCGCCCTCAAGGCGGCCATCGACGGCGGCCGGCTCGGCGAGCCGCTGATGATCCACGCCGCGCACCGCAATGCCCGCGTCGGCCAGGCCTACGCCACCGACATGGCCATCACCGACACCCTGATCCACGAGATCAACGTGCTGGGCTGGCTGCTCGACGACCACTACGTCTCGGCCCAGGTGATCTTCCCGCGCAAGACTTCCAAGGCGCTGGCTCATCTCAAGGACCCGCAGATCGTCCTGCTGGAAACCGCCAGGGGCACCCGCATCGACGTGGAGGTCTTCGTCAACTGCCAGTACGGCTACGACATCCAGTGCGAGGTGGTCGGCGAAACCGGCATCGCTCGCCTGCCGGAGCCGTCCTCGGTGCAACTGCGCAGCGAGGCCAAGCTCTCCAACGAGATCCTGGTCGACTGGAAGGACCGCTTCATCGCCGCCTACGACGTCGAGCTGCAGGCCTTCATCGACGCCGTCGTCGCCGGCCGGGTCGGCGGCCCCTCCGCCTGGGACGGCTACACCGCGGCGGTGACCGCCGACGCCTGCGTGGCCGCCCAGCGCAGCGGCAAGGTCGAGCCGATCGAACTGCCCGAGCGCCCGGCCTTCTACGCCCCGGCCTGATCCCGGCGACAACGACAACACCCGCCGCCTGCCCTCCCCGGGCAGGCCGGCATGGTTCGGCTTCGAATCGACAATAACAACAAGTGGAGATCTTCGATGCACATCAAGAAACGTCTGGCCGCGGCCGCCCTGTCCCTGATCGCCAGCACCACCGCCCTGGCCGACTTGAAAGTCGGCGCCGTCATGGCGACCTTCGACGACAACTATGCCACCTACCTGCGCGAATACATGGCCGCCAAGGCCAAGTCCGACGGCGTGCAACTGCAGTTCGAGGACGCGCGCAACGACGTGGTGAAACAGCTCAGCCAGGTGGAGAGCTTCATCAGCCAGAAGGCCGACGCCATCATCGTCCAGCCGGTGGATACCGCCGCCACCCGCAGCATCACCGAGGCGGCGGTCAAGGCCGGCATCCCGCTGGTATACATCAACCGCGAACCGGACGATCCGAAGCTTCCGACCGGCGTGGCAACCGTGACCTCCGACGAGTTCGAGGCCGGCCGCCTGCAGATGCAGTACATGGCCAAGACGATGGACGGCAAGGGCCGCATCGGCATCCTCATGGGTGACCTGGCCAACAATGCCACCCAAAGCCGCACCCAGGGCATCAAGGAAGTGCTGGCCAAGTATCCGGGAATCACCGTCGTCGAAGAGCAGACCGGCCTCTGGCTGCGCGACAAGGGCATGGACCTGACCAGCAACTGGCTGCTGGCCGGCCATCAACTGGACGCCATTCTCTCCAACAACGACGAGATGGGCATCGGCGCGGCCATGGCCCTGCGCCAGGCCGGCAAGAAGGATGTGCTGGTCGGCGGCATCGACGGCACCCCCGATGGGCTCACGGCAGTCAAGCGCGGCCTGCTGGCGGTATCGGTGTTCCAGGACGCCAAGGCCCAGTCCGAAGGCGCGCTGGACGCCGCACTGAAGATGGCCGCCAAGCAGCCGGTCGAGCAGCGCGTGGTGATCCCCTTCCGGCTGATCACCCTGGAGAACGTCGGCGAGTTCCAGATGGCCAACAAGCGCTGAAATCCCGGGACAGTCCGGCCGCCGCCAGCCCCGGCGCGCGGCCGACCCATCCGGAAATCCGGGACTCTCCCGGATTTCTGCGCTTTACGAGCCCGGTCAGCCGCGCTCCCTGCGAACAGGAGTCTTCCCATGCACGGACACCACGGATCGCCTTTCAAGCTGGCGGTCAGTGCCGAAATGCTCTTCCTCGACCGGCCCTTCGTCGAGCGCGTGAGGCGCATCCACGAGCTGGGCTTCGGCGTCGAGATCTGGGACTGGACCAGGAAGGACATCGCCGCCCTGGCGGCCACCGGCGCCGACTTCACCTCGATGACCGGCTATGTCTCCGGGAACCTGACCGAGCCGGAGGGCATCGCCGCCCTGCTCGCCAGCGCGAAGGAATCGCTCGCCGTCGCCGAACGACTCGGCTGCCCCTGCCTGAACCTGCACGGCACCGGCCTCGACGACAAGGGCTTGCCGGTCCGGCCCGTCGAGCGGATCACGGGCAGGATGTGGCTGGCCGCCTATAAGACGCTGGCCGAACTGGCCAGGCTGGGACAAAGGGCCGGCAAGGTCTTCACGCTGGAAAACCTGAACACGGCCATCGACCATCCCGGCGTGCCCTTCGCCAGGGCCGAGGACACGCTGGCGCTGGTCGAGGCGGTGGACAGTCCCCATCTCAGGATGAACCTGGACCTCTACCACGCGCAGATCGGCGAGGGGAACCTGATCGAACTGATCCGCCGGGCCGGCCCCGCCATCGGCGAAATCCAGGCGGCGGACGTTCCGGGCCGCCGGGAGCCGGGGACCGGCGAGATCAACTATCCGGCCATCGCCCGGGCCCTGCACGAGATGGGTTACCAAGGGGTCGTCGGCCTTGAAGGCTGGGCCTCGGGAGAGCCTGAAACGGCATTGCGGCGTTTCCGCGAGGCCTTCTCCATCGCTGCCTGAACATCGGCCAAGCCCGGTCGCTGCCGGCTACAGCGTGCAGTACCGGACCTTCCCCTGCCCCCCGAACTCCGGGTTTTTCCGGCGTTCTCGCGTCACAGGCACACCCACCTCGCCGACAACCGACAGCCATTTTCCGGCCATTCATCGGTTCGACACGGCAAACGGCATCGCCCGCTGCGCTCTGCTCCCTGGCAGGCCAAGGACACTCCCCTCTCCATCGCCGAACGGCTGCGCTGGCCGCCCTGCTGCCGCTTGCCATGCTGGCCAGCTACACGCAGTGCCTGCCGATGCCATGGCGGCCGAGGTATGGGGATACTGGCGCGGGAAACATTGGTGTATAACTTCCCGAAACAGTCATCATGACCGCGAAACCCGCGGCCTAGACAGGGGGGGCGGGCATGACAAGGAATGTTATCCACCACGCCCGTTCGGGTAGTTATGCACCAGTTGGTGTCTAATAGTAATTAACCAACAATATCCACCATCGGGCGTAGGGAAACGTAAATAAATAAGGTAATCCCCCGGCTTAGCCGGGGGACTCCTTGAGATTTGACCGTGTGATACGGTCATCGGGAGCCTTCTGTCTCGACCAAGAGATAGGAGGTACCCGATGAGAGACTATCAGAGTCTCGCGCACACGAAGTGGGATTGTAAGTACCACGTTGTTTTCATCCCGAAGAGGCGCAAAAAGGCGATCTTCGGGGCAATTCGCAAGCACCTTGGCGAACTGTTGCATGAGTTGGCGAGGCAGAGGGAGTGCCGGATAGTGGAGGGCCATTTGATGCCTGACCATGTCCACATGTGCATCAGCATCCCACCCAAGCACTCGGTGTCGTATGTGGTGGGCTACATCAAGGGCAAGAGTGCGATTTCGATAGCGCGGCGTTTTATGGGAAAGGTGAAGAACTTCACGGGTGAGAATTTCTGGGCTCGGGGGTATTTCGTTTCAACCGTGGGGCTGGACGAGGGGGTGGTACGTGCATACATCCGGAACCAGGAAAAGGAAGATGAGCACTATGACCAGCTCAAGTTTGGCCTGTAGCGACAGCCGCCTTCAGGCGGCCCAACTGCTTGCCCCTTTGAGGGGCTAACAGAATAAAGCCCCCGGCTTTGCCGGGGGATACTTACTGGATACGCA
>NZ_BAAGYK010000140.1:558-5785 GCF_054779355.1 Azotobacter armeniacus | reverse complement strand
TCAAGTTTGGCCTGTAGCGACAGCCGCCTTCAGGCGGCCCAACTGCTTGCCCCTTTGAGGGGCTAACAGAATAAAGCCCCCGGCTTTGCCGGGGGATACTTACTCCCAGCCCTTTCAACACGGCTACTGGATCGAAGCGGACACGGTCCCTGCATACGACGGTGCCATCCGCCCCAGCCCCGCCGCCCTAATCCCACCAATACTCCACCTGCACGCCGAAGTTGCCGCCGTGGCGGTCGGTACCGAAGGCGCCGGTCTCGGACAGCGCGGACTCGGGGTTCATCTCGGTGGCCGCGCGCTGCGCCGCCTCGTTCCAGGTGGCGTAGGTGTAGTAGACGCGCAGTTCCGGCCGCGCCCAGAAGCCCGGGCCGCCCGGCGACCAGGTCGGCGCGATGGTGAACTTGGTCAGCTTGCGGGTGCCGTCGGTCGCCTTGATCTGGTCGTGGCCGACCTCGGCGCTCAGCTTGAACGTCTCGGTGAAGGCATACACCGGCCGCACGCCGACCGACAGCCAGCGCATGTTGTCGCCGTCGGGACGGACGTCCTTCTGGTAGACCAGCTGGAGCTGGCCGCCGAAGCGCTCGGTGGTCTGCCAGTCGAAGTACTCGACCATGCGCCAGCTCTTGTTGTCGTTGTCCAGCTCGCTATCGCCGGTGTAGCCCAGCCGCGTGCCCGGCCCCTCGCCGTATTGCAGGGCGAAGGTGTTGAACTTGCCGCCGAGGAAGCCTTTCTGCTTGTGCTGCACGGCCACCGACCAGCCGCTGTGGGCATCGTGGCTGTCCGGCTGCTGCAGGTAGCTGACGCCCACCTGCACTTCGCCGCCCGGGTTGGTCTTGAAGCCGTTGACGTTGAAGTCGTGGCGGTTGACGTAGGGCTCCTGGTCGTAGTTGTCCTTGCGCGAGAACACGTAGCTGTAGCGCAGGTCGCCGATCGGAACCTCGTCGAAACCGAAGCCGGTGGCGCTCTGGTTCCAGTAGTAGTAGTCGGTCATGTGGATGTCGTTCCGCTTGTAGTAGCGGCGCCCGACCCAGAAGTTGCCGCCGTTGAGCACCGCGGCGTTCTTCCACTCGACGAACATCTGCTGGATCCGCGAGGAACCCCCGCCATGCTCGTTGGAATCCTTGAACTTCGGCTTGTGCCCGATGGGGTTGTAGAAGCCGCCCATGACCATGCCGGAGAGGGTCGAGCCATCGGAAAGGGCGATATCGTGGTCCCAGGTCAGCTCGCTCCACAGCTCGCACTCGTTGCCGAGCCGGTATTTCGAGGGCGCGCCGGGCAGCTTGAAGCAGGATTGCGTGCCGCCCTTGGTGTTGCCGCCGACGCCGAGGCGGTAATAACCGCTGAAATTGAGCGCCTGGGCTGGAAAGGGCACGGAAAGACAAACACCCAAGGAAAGAAGTATCGTCTTCCTCAAACTATTGCTCATATCAACTCCCATCTTTCTTATTGTTTTTCACGGACAGGAGGACAGCTCGCCCCGACGATGCCGGCTGGCGAGAAATCCGTTGATGCCTGTCGTCCTGTTCACAGGTTCATCGATCGTTCGGCGAGACGCTTCAGTGCCCGCCGATATATCTGAAGAACTTCTCCGGTGAAGTTGCTAACTATTCGGGCAAAAGTTTCAATTGCTTCGAAGATCCGTTTCCCCGGCAACTCCGTACAGCGCTGCCGGATACATCGACACTCGCGCGCAGCCTGCTGCCATGCCGGCCGCCTGCATTGGATTGAATATTTACGACTTGCCGAAACCACCTATCCCGACTCCCTCATCGGGCGTCGTAAAACATGGCGGCGCGCTTGTGAGTTGCCGTCGATACAACTGGCGCAGCGCCGCCAAGTAGCGGGAATCGATCAACCGGAAGTTCCATCCATGGGCAGTCGCCTGCGTGGCGATATGGGGCTCGTGAACGGTTCGCCCACCTTTCCCGCGAGCAATATCCCTCGATGACTCCGTTCAATGGATGGCTGCCGCGGGGCCCTGCCCCGGCACCCCGGACAGGCGCTAGAGCCGCACCCAGCGCTCCTCCCGCGCCGACTCGCGGATCGCCTGGGCCAGGCGCTCGACCTCCCAGGCCTCCTGGAAGTCCACGCCGGTCAGCGCGCCGTTGCCGGCCAGCGCCTCGAGCAGCGAGCGCACTTCCAGGGTCTTCAGCTCGTTGTAGCCGAGCTGGTGCCCGGCCGCCGGACAGAAGGCCGCATAGTCGGGCAGGTGCGGGCCGGACTGCAGGGTGCGGAAGCCATCCATGCCGGGGCGCCCGCCGGCGCTGTAGAGGCGCAGTTCGTTGAGCCGCTCCTGGTCGTAGGTCAGGGTGCCGCGGGTGCCGCAGACCTCGAACGCCAGGTGGTTCTTACGCCCGTGCTTGAGCCAGCTGGTGGACAGCGTGCCGCGCGCGCCGTTGGCGAAACGCAGCAGGACGTGGGCCTGGTCGTCGATCCCGACGGCGCGCCGGCCGCCCTGGTGCGGTCGCTGGCCGTGGGCGGTGTGCAGGTCGGCGCAGAGCGCGGCGATGTCGCCGAGCAGGTAGCGCGTCAGCGACAGGACATGGCTGCCCAGGTCGGCCAGGGCGCCGCCGGCCTGTTCCGTCTCGCAGCGCCAGCTGAAGGGCGCCTGCGGATCGCCCATGAAGTCCTCGCTGAACTCGCCGCGGTAGCCGGTGATCTCGCCCAGCTCGCCGCTTTCGATCAGCTCGCGGGCCAGCGTGAGCATGGGATTCTGCAGGTAGTTGTAGCCCACCCGGTTGACCACGCCGGCGCGCTTCGCCGCATCGCGCATCGCGGTCGCCTCGTCGAGCGTCACCGCCAGGGGCTTCTCGCAGTAGACCGCCTTGCCCGCCGCCAGCGCCGCCATGGCCATCGGGTAGTGCAGGCGGTTGGGGGTGGTGATGGCGACCAGCTCCACGGCCGGGTCGTTCACCAGGCTTTCCCAGTCGCAGGCCTTGGCGAAGCCCCAGTCGGCGGCGCAGCGCTCGGCGCGGGCGGCGTCGGCATCGGCCAGCGCGGCGAGGCGCGGTCTCACGGGCAGCTCGAAGGTGCTGGCCGCGTGGTGGAAGGCCAAGGCGTGGGCACGCCCCATGAAGCCGGTGCCGATCAGGCCGATACCGATCTCGCGCATGATGTACCTCGTGTCGTCGTGTCGTCGTGTCGTCGTGTCGTCGTGTCGTCGTGTCGAAGAGAAAGAGAAGCGGGTTGGAACGCGCGAAGGATGTCGCTCAGCGCTTGACCTTGCGCTTGTTGCGGTACTGGTCGACCACCACGGCGACGACGATGATCATCCCCTTGATGATGTCCTGGATGTAGGCGTCCACGCCGAGGAAGGTGAAGCCGCTGGCCATCACGCCGAGGATCAGCGCGCCGATCACGGTGCCGGTGATGCGGCCCATGCCGCCGGCCAGGCTGGTGCCGCCGATCACCGCCGCGGCGATGGCGTCCAGCTCGTAGGACATGCCCATGCCGGCCTGGCCGGTGGCGGCGCGGGCCGAGGCGACCACGCCGGCCAGGCCGGCCAGCAGCCCGGCGATGCTGTAGACGATGATCAGGTGGCGCTTGACGTTGATCCCGGAGATGCGCGCCGCCTGCATGTTGCCGCCGATCGCGTAGGTGTACTTGCCGTACTTGGTGTAGCGCAGGGCGACGTGGAAGATCGCCGCCACCACCAGGAAGATGATCACCGGCATGGCGCCGCTGCCGATGGCGGTGTAGGAGTCCGACAGCATGCTGATCGGCTGACCTTCGGTGTAGTAGCGGGCCAGGCCGCGGGCCGAGACCATCATGCCCAGGGTGACGATGAACGGCGGGATGCCGGTGGCGGCGATCAGGCTGCCGTTGATCACGCCCGCCAGCAGGCCCACGCCGATGCCGGCCATGACCGGCACCCAGACCGGCAGGTCGGTCAGCGCCGGGAACACCGCGCGGCCGAAGTCGGAGGTCTGCGCCAGGCTCGCCGCCACCATCGCCGAGAGCGCCAGCACCGAGCCGGAGGACAGGTCGATGCCGGTGGTGATGATCACCTGGGTCACGCCGATGGCCAGCAGGCCGATGACCGACACCTGCAGGATCATCAGCACCAGGCGCTGGGAGTTCATCAGGAAGCTCTGCTCGCGCATCGCCCAGCCGAACAGTTCGAAGGCCAGGCCGATGCCGAACAGCACCAGCAGGATGCCCAGTTCGGCCGGCAAGCGCTGGCTCCAGAGGCCGAGGGTTTGCAGGGGGCTCTTTTCGAGAATGGCTCTCATGGTCTGTGTCTCCGTTTATTGTTGTTTGCCACGGCCGAGCGGGACCGTCGCCCGGCCTCGTCGATGAATGTCAGTGCAGGCCGGGCAGTCCCGAGGCCAGGTGCATGACGCGCTCCTGGGTGGCCTCGGCGCCGTCGAGGACGCCGGTGACCTCGCCCTCGTGCATGACCAGGACCCGGTCGCTCATGCCCAGCACTTCCGGCAGTTCGGAGGAAATCATGATCACCGCCATGCCCTCGCCGGCCAGCTCGGCAATCAGCCGGTAGATCTCGGCCTTGGCGCCGACGTCGATGCCGCGGGTGGGTTCGTCGAGGATCAGGATGCGCGGCTGGGTCATCAGCCAGCGCGCCAGCAGCGCCTTCTGCTGGTTGCCGCCGGACAGGTTGGCGATGCACTGCTCCAGCGACGGGGTCTTCACCCGCAGCTTTCCGCGCATCTCCTCGCACAGCTCGCGCAGGCGCCGCTGTTGCACGAAGCCCCGGCTGGCAAAGCCGGGCAGCACCGCCACCTCCATGTTTTCCTGCACCGAGAGGCAGGCGAAGATGCCGGTGTCCTTGCGGTCCTCGGTGAGCAGCGCCAGGCCCTTGCGGATGGCCAGGCGGGGATCGTCCATGTGCACCGGCTCGCCGTCGATGTGGATCTCGCCGGCGGTGGCCGGGGAGACCCCGAAAATGGTTTCCGCCACGTTGGTGCGCCCGGAGCCCATCAGCCCGGCGATGCCCAGCACCTCGCCGGCGCGCAGGTCGAAGGAGACGCCCTGGAACACGCCATCCAGGCCCAGGTTGCGCACCGAGAGCAGGACCTCGTCGCGCGGCGCGCGGCGCTCGGGGAACAGCTGGGTCAGCTCGCGGCCGACCATCATCGAGATCAGCCCGTCGCCGTCCATGCTGTCGGCGCTCTGCAGACCGACGTAGGTGCCGTCGCGGAACACCGCCACCTCGTCGGCGATGGCGAACACCTCGTCCATCTTGTGGGTGATGTAGATGATGCCCTTA
>NZ_BAAGYK010000140.1:0-548 GCF_054779355.1 Azotobacter armeniacus | reverse complement strand
GCGGTCCTCGGTGAGCAGCGCCAGGCCCTTGCGGATGGCCAGGCGGGGATCGTCCATGTGCACCGGCTCGCCGTCGATGTGGATCTCGCCGGCGGTGGCCGGGGTGACCCCGAAAATGGTTTCCGCCACGTTGGTGCGCCCGGAGCCCATCAGCCCGGCGATGCCCAGCACCTCGCCGGCGCGCAGGTCGAAGGAGACGCCCTTGAACACCCCCTCCAGGCCGAGGTTGCGCACCGAGAGCAGGACCTCGTCGCGCGGCGCGCGGCGCTCGGGGAACAGCTGGGTCAGCTCGCGGCCGACCATCATCGAGATCAGCCCGTCGCCGTCCATGCTGTCGGCGCTCTGCAGACCGACGTAGGTGCCGTCGCGGAACACCGCCACCTCGTCGGCGATGGCGAACACCTCGTCCATCTTGTGGGTGATGTAGACGATGCCCTTACCCTGGGCCTTGAGGTCGGCGATGATCGAGAACAGGTGGGCGACCTCCTTCTCGGTGATGGCGGAGGTCGGCTCGTCCATGATCAGCACGTCGCTGTCGTAGGACACCG
>NZ_BAAGYK010000139.1:0-76469 GCF_054779355.1 Azotobacter armeniacus | reverse complement strand
CGCCGCGTGTTCACGCGCTACGACAAGCTTGACCTCATGTACGCCGCCTTCATCACTGTGGCTCTTATCGCTGAGGCCCTACGTTAGTGTTAACAGGCCCTAGTCGGCACGCATGGATTTCCCCGGCCTTGCCTGCCGAGACCTGTGCGGCGCGCTCGCGGTTGCCGGCCACGATCCTCGCCAGACCGGCATCGGCGAGGTTGCGCGACGCGGTGCCGGCACGCCGCTCGGCGCGCTCGCGTGCCTGCTGCATCTCCCGTTTCTCGCGACGCACTTCGCCGCGCAGATGGTGCACCCGCTGCTCCGCAGCCTGCCGTTCGGTCTCGACGGCCTGGCGATAGAACCCGAATCCGCCGCCATACAACCGCAGGCTCGACGGCTCCAGCTCCGCGATCTGGTCCATGTCATCCAGCAACTCCCGGTCATGACTGGCGACCAGCACGCACCCGGGCCATTTCGCGAGCGCATCCCGCAGACGCCGGCGTGCTCCCCGGTCGAGATGGTTGGTCGGCTCGTCGAGCAGCAGCACGTCCGGGCCTTGCAGCAGCTTCGCCGCAAGTGCCAGCGACATTGCCTCGCCACCGCTGAACGTCGCCAGCCGACGTTGCAGCGATACCTCGCCCATGCCCAGCCGCCCCAACGCCGCGACAATGCGTTCGCGCAGGTTCCAGTCGCCGTCCAGCAAGTCGAATTCGGCCACATCCGCCTCGCCGGCGAGGATCGCGTCCAATGCACGCAACTTGGTCGCCACGCCCAGCACGTCGGCCACGCTCGCATCCTCGTCCAGAACGAGATTCTGCTGCAGATAGCCCACCGCGCCATGCAACCGGATCGACCCGGACACAGGCTGAAGTTCGCCGGCGAGGAGTCTCAGCAATGTGCTCTTGCCCGCGCCGTTCGGCGCGACCAGGCCGATGCGCGACGCGCCCAGGTTGAACGAAAGATCGGACAGCACGGGCGTTCCGTCCGGCCAGGAAAAGGAAAGTTGGGAGACGCTGATGCGAGCTCCGGACATGCGGGGTTCCTCCGTCGGTCGCGCGCCGGGCATGGGACGCCCGCGTGCGGATACCTACCGGTCCGTGCGCGCTCAGCCGCATCAGGAGCCGGTCCTAAGTTCTACGGGGGGAACGCCTTGCTCACACGTCCGGAGATCTCGGCCAGGAAGAAAGAAGGGCAGGATCGTAACAGATGGTTCCGCGCTACGGAATGAATGATCGAGTGGCCTATGCCCTCGCGCCCAGCACGACCGTCGCCCGCAGGCCGCCGCCCTCGCGATTGCTCAAGCGCAGACGCCCGTCGAGAGCCTGCGTGAGTTGCTGGGCGATGGCCAGCCCCAGGCCAGTGCCGCCGCTGGAACGGCTACGCGAAGACTCCAGTCGCCGGAACGGTTGCAGCACCGCCTCCAGCTGATCATCGGGAATGCCGGGGCCGCGGTCCAGCACGTCGATACACACGCGGCCTTCGGCATCCACTCGGACCATCGTTTCGGCACTGCCCGCGTAGGCCAGCGCGTTGTCGATGAGGTTCTGCACGATGCGGCGCAGCACCTGCGGATGGGTCAGCAGGGAAGCGGTATCGCCCTCGACGCGCTGCACGGACTTGCCCATGTCCTGGTAGTCGCCCACCACGCTGTCGAGGAAGGCCTGCAGATCGAGGCGTGCCGACGGCCCAATCGCCACATTGGCGCTGCGGGCGTAGTTCACGCCCTCGCGCACCAGCTGGCTGATATGGCCGACGTCGTCCAGCAGGCGCGCCTGGGCGGGGCTCTCGTCCATGGCCTCCAGGCGCAGCCGCATGCGGGTGATGGGCGTTTGCAGGTCGTGCGAGATCGCGGCCAGGATCTGCATGCGCTCGGCGACATGGGCCGACACGCGCTGCTGCAGCGCGTTGAGCGCGCGCGCGGCTTTCGCCACCTCGACCGGGCCGTCCTGCGGCAAAGGTTCGCCTGCCTGCGCCGGATCCAACCGTTCGGCGGCTTCGGCCAGTCGCACCAACGGTCGCGTGGCAAGGCGGACCGCCAGCCAGGCGCATGCCAGCAGCAAGGCGATCTGGGCCGCCAGTACCCAGGGAAGCCACCGCGCGATCGGCAACAGCGAAGGCGTCACCTCGATGGTGACCGGTTGCCCGTCGGCCAGCGTCAGCTCCACCTCGTAACGCTCGGGCGAGGTGGAGACGGCGCGTGGCCGCAGCGCATAACGATGCCGCAAGGAGTCGTCGATCAGTGCCGTCACCTGCCGAGAACGATCGCTGGGCAGCAGCGTGCCCGGCCTGGCGGGGCGTAGGAGATACCGATAGGTGCGGCGTTCCAGCTGGGACAGCCACTGCATGCGTTCTTCCGGCCGCAGGCGTTCGAGCAAGGCGATGCTCAGCGGGATGTCCTGCTCCAGGTTCGTCAGCATCATCGAGCGCGTGGCCACGGCGCGCTCGTAGAACAGCAGCGCGAACGACAACCCGTGCGCCAGCAGCAGGCCAGCCGCCAGGATCAGCAGAACACGCGCGCCGAGCGTCCGTGGCAGAAGGCGCGGCACCGGGCTTGGCGCATCCGCGCTCACGCTTCGTCCCCGATCAGCACGACCGGCTGGCAGAATACATAGCCCTCGCTGCGCACGGTCTTGATGTAGGTCTGCTCGCGCGCGCCATCGCCCAGGCGCTGGCGCAGGCGGCTGACCAACAGGTCGATGGAGCGGTCGAACACCTCCGCATCCCGTCCCTGGGTGAGGTTGAGCAGCTGGTCGCGGCTGAGCACGCGCTGCGGATGGTCGACGAACACGCGCAGCAGCCGGAACTCGGCGCCGCTTAGGGGATAGGCGATGCCGCTCTCGTCCAGCAGGTGGCGCGCGCTGGTGTCGAGCTTCCAGTGGCCGAAACCGAGCAGGCGCGCGGCCTCGCTCACCTGCAAGTTGGGCGGCAGCATGCGCGCGCGCCGGATCACCGCGTTGATGCGCGCCAGCAACTCGCGCGAGGAAAATGGCTTGATGACGTAATCGTCCGCGCCCATCTCCAGGCCGATGATCCGGTCGGTCTGGTCGTCACGGGCGGTCAGCATGACCACCGGCACGGCGCGATGCTTGCCCGCGCGCAGGTTGCGACACAGGGTCAGGCCATCCTCTCCGGGCATCATCACATCCAGCACGATGAGATCGATGTCGCTGGTGTCCAACGCCGCGCGCATCTCCCGGCCATCCGCGGCGAGGCGGACACGGAGGCCGTTCCGGCGCAGATAGTCCCCGACCATCTGACGGATATCGCGGTCGTCGTCGACGATCAGGATGTGGTCTACATGGGACGTCATCTTCATCTCCGGGCATGCGGACTGCGGGTGCAGTCCGGCCGATACACAGGATGTTAGCGCTCGCTGTTATCCGTTTGCGAGTTCTCGGGAAAAGCCGGCGCGCACACGGGGAGTTCGCCATCAACCACCGGCCGACGGAGACGGATGGTCGACCGGCTTCAGGCCGCTGGCTTCCAGGATGGCATCGCTGACGTCGCGCGGTGCCGACAGCGGCGAGGCATGGCTGGCGCCTACCGAGCGCAGCTCGGCACCGATGCGCTGCGCCGTGGCCACCTGGAGCTGGGGAGACAGCATGCGGTCCTTGCGCGAGACCACGTACCAGCTGGGCCGCGATCGCCATGCGGCCGTTGTCACGGGTTCGGACAGCGCGCTCGCCTTCAACGGCAGCTGTCGTGCGTAGACCTCTCGTGCCGCGCTCGGCTGCAGGTCTTGCGCGAAGTCGGAGGCGATGGTGCCCTGCGAAAGAGACAGGAAGCCATCGTGTTCCTGCAGCCGTTGCAGGCCCGGTGCGACCGGGAAATGCTCGCCCTGCTGCGCCGATGTCTGTCCCACGTCGGGTGCGAATGCGGCCACGTACACCAGCGCCTTCACCTTGGGATCGTTACCGGCCTCAGTGATGACCGTGCCGCCCCAGGAATGGCCCACCAGCACGACCTTCCCCGGTACCGCGGCGATAGCGCGCTTCGTGGCCGCGACATCGTCCTCGAGCGAGGTCAGCGGGTTGTCCACGGCGACGACCGGGACGCCACGCTTATGGAGGCGTGCGATCACCTTGTCCCAGCTGGAGGCATCGGCGAAGGCGCCATGCACCAGGACGACCGTCGGGGCGTCTGGGCTGATGCGGGAATCGTGCGCGTCGGCCGCCGCGGGCAGCGAGGCGAAGGCGATCAGCATGGTCAGGAAGGAAGAACGCAGCATGGGAGGAGCTCCTTGTCGGGTGGAGCCCCATTGCACCGGCGCGATGTATCGGCCTGTTGTCGCCGCACGGCTGGCTTCGTATCCGATCGCATCCGCGTCCGCCGGGCGTACGTTCCGATACAAAAGGGCCCCGTTTGTAAGCGTCTGTATCCGCAGCGGCTTTCCTGCCGCTCGCTGACAAATCGCCGCGGTCGGCGACACACGGCGGATACGCCCGCGGCGTGCAATGACGCCGTCGCCGACACCCCGTCGGCATGCGTCCTCGAAGGAATGCCATGCATACCGAATCCTCAAGCCCCAAGAATGCCGCCCTGGTCTTTGGCGGTTCCCGCGGCATCGGCGCCGCCGTCGCCCGTCGGCTGGCCCGCGAAGGCCACGCCGTCGCCCTCACCTATGTATCGCGTCCGGACAAGGCCGCCGACGTCGTCGCCGCGATCCAGGCCGAAGGCGGCCGGGCGCTGGCGATCCAGGCCGACAGCGCCGACGCCGGCGCGATCGCCTCGGCCGTCGGACAGACCGCCGATGCCTTCGGCCCGCTGCACGTGGCCGTGGTCAACGCCGGCCTCTATCGTGGCAGCCCGCTCGACGAATTCCCGCTGGAAACGCTCGACAAGATGCTCGCGGTGAACGTGCGCGGGGTGTTCCTGGCGATCCAGGCGGCGGTGGCCCGCATGCAGGACGGCGGACGCATCGTCACCATCGGCAGCAACGCCGCCGTGCGCGGCGGCATCGTCGGCAGCAGCGTCTATGCGATGACCAAGTCGGCGGTGGCCACGCTGGTGCGCGAGCTGGCGCTGGACCTGGCGCCGCGCCGGATCACGATCAACAACGTGCAGCCCGGCCCGATCGAGACCGACATCACCGCCGATCTCCTCGACATGCTGGTCGCGCGCAGCCCGATGAAGCGCGTCGGCCGTCCCGAAGAAGTCGCCGCGCTGGTGGCCTACCTGGCCGGCGACGAGGCCGGCTACATGACCGGCGCCAGCCTGACCCTCGATGGCGGCTGGGTGGTGTGACGCCGTCCCCTGCACGTCTTCCGATCCCTTCCGATCCGGTGCGGCACGCTGCGCCCAAGGAGAACACGATGTCCACATCCGCTTCGCAAGACCGCTTCAACCAGGGTCGCCGGCGCCTGCTCGGCGCGACCGCCCTGGCCGCCGCCAGTGCCGGCCTGTCGGCCATGCTGCCCGCACGCGCGTCCACCGCCCTAGTACGCGCCTTCACCGGCGAACGTGAGACCGGCAGCGGCGGCGACGCGATCCGCCCCTTCCGGATCCACGTGCCGGAACGCGACCTGGCCGAGCTGCGGCGGCGTATCCAGGCCGCGCGCTGGCCCGACCGCGAACTCGTCGCGGACGAAGCGCAAGGCCTGCAGCTGGCCCGGCTCAAGGCCCTGGCCGACTACTGGGGCAACGGCTACGACTGGCGCCGCCTGGAAGCAGGACTCAACGCGCTTCCGCAGTTCGTTACCACGATCGACGGCGTGGACATCCATTTCATCCACGTCCGCTCGCGGCATCGCAACGCGCTGCCGGTGATCCTCACTCACGGCTGGCCCGGTTCGATCCTGGAGTTCGTGGGCGCCATCGGCCCGCTGACCGACCCCACGGCGCATGGCGGCCGCGCCGAGGATGCGTTCGACGTCGTCATCCCGTCGATTCCCGGCTATGGCTTCTCCGGCATCCCGACCGAGCTGGGTTGGGGGCCGGACCGCGTCGGTCGCGCCTGGCACGTGCTCATGCAGCGACTAGGCTACGACCGCTACGTGTCGCATGGCGGCGATCACGGCTCGGTCATCTCCGACGCGATGGGCCGGCAGGCGCCGTCCGGCCTGCTGGGCATCCACCTGACCATGCCGGCGACCGTGCCGGGCGAGCTGGTGGATGCGATCAACAGCGGAGCCCCCGCGCCCGCCGGACTGGCGCCGGCCGAGCACGACGCCTTCGAGTCGCTGAGCCGCTTCTTCGGCCGCAATGCCGCCTACGGCGCCATGATGGTCACGCGTCCCCAGACGATCGGCTACGCGCTGAACGATTCGCCACTCGGCCTGGCCGCCTGGATGTACGACAAGATCGCGCAGTGGACCGACAGCGACGGCGTACCGGAGCGCGTGCTGGGCCGCGACGCCATCCTGGACGACATCAGCCTGTACTGGCTCACCGGCACCGCCACCTCGGCCGGCCGCTTCTACTGGGAAAACAACAACAACAACTTCAGCGCCGCCGCGCAGAAGACCGCGCTGATCTCCGTACCGGTGGCGGTGTCCGTATTCCCCGACGAGATTTACCGCGCGCCGCGCAGCTGGACCGAACGCGCCTATCCCACCCTGTACTACTTCAACGAGGCCGACAAGGGCGGCCACTTCGCCGCCTGGGAACAGCCACAACTGTTCAGTGCCGAGTTGCGCGCCGCCTTCGGGCCGTTGCGCCGGGCGCTGTGATCCCGCTTACGCCTCAACCACACGACCGAGGAGAACGTCGATGCAAGCACATGCCCGTCGTACCGTCGCCCGCCTGGCGCCCTGGCTGTTGGCCGCGCAGTTCGCGCTGGCCGGCGTCGCCGGTGCCGCACAGCCCATGACCACGCCCAGCGCGTCCACCGACCACGCGCCGCTGGTAGCGAACAAGCGGATCGACGCCGGCGATCTCAGCGTCGGCTATGCCGAACTGGGTCCGGCGAAGGGCGAGGCTGTCATCCTGCTGCACGGCTGGCCATACGACATCAACAGCTATGCCGAAGTGGCGCCGCTGCTGGCAGCCCGAGGCTATCGCGTCATCGTGCCGCACCTGCGCGGCTACGGCAGCACGCGCTTCCGCTCGGCCGACACGCCGCGCAACGGCGAACCGGCGGCGCTGGCCGCGGACGTCGTCGCCCTGATGGACGCCCTGAAGATCGAACGCGCCACGCTCGCCGGCTACGACTGGGGTGCGCGCTCCGCGGCCATCGTCGCCGCGCTGTGGCCCGAGCGGGTGAAGGCGCTGGTGTCCGTCAGCGGCTATCTCATCGGCAGCCAGGAAGCCGGCAGGAAGCCCTTGCCGCCGGCGGCCGAGTTGCAATGGTGGTACCAGTACTACTTCGCCACCGAGCGCGGTCGTGCCGGCTACACGCAGTACACGCACGATTTCGCCAAGCAGATCTGGCGGCTGGCTTCGCCGACCTGGAAGTTCGACGACGCCACCTTCGACCGCAGCGCGGCCGCGCTGGACAACCCCGACCACGTCGCCATCGTCGTGCACAACTACCGCTGGCGACTCGGCCTGGCCGAAGGCGAGCCCCGATACGCCGCGCTCGAACAGCGCCTGGCGCAGGCCCCGGTGATCGCGGTGCCGACGATCACCATCGAGGGCGACGCCAACGGCGCGCCGCATCCGTCGCCGGAAAGCTATGCCGGCAAGTTCACCGGCAAGTACGAGCACCGCGCCTTCCACGGCGGCATCGGCCACAACCCGCCGCAGGAGGCGCCGCGCGAGTTCGTCCAGGCGGTCGTCGACGCCACGCGGCTCTGATGGAGGAAGCTCGGCCATGAACCGCATTCGCTACATCGTGCTGGCATCGGCAGCCGCCGCCCTGGGGTTGGCCTTTTTCGCCGCCCGTGACGACGAGGACTGGCGGCCAGCCGCACCGCTCTACGGCGTCAAGTTGCCTGCCGACTATCAGGACTGGCCGCTGATCGCGCCGGCACAAGAGGCGGCACCGCTGGACGAACTGCGCGTCGTCGTCGGCAATGCGGTGGCGATGCGCGCCTACCGCGACGGCATCCGCCCCTTCCCCGACGGCACGGTGCTGGTCAAGCGCGCCTGGAAGCATGTGCCGTCTCCCGATTTCGCGCCGGCGTCCATCCCCGGCGACGCCACCACCGTGCAGGTGATGGTCAAGGATTCCAAGCGCTACGCCGCCACCGGCGGCTGGGGCTACGGACGCTTCATCGACGGCCAGCCCGTCGACGAGGCGCAGCACCGCACCTGCCATGCCTGCCATGCCGGACGCGTGAAAGACCGCGACTACGTGTTCACCCGCCTGGCGCCGTGAGCGCCTGGCCTCTCTCCCACGACCTACAGAAGGAAACTCCCGTGACTGCTCTCGACAAGATCCTCTACACCGGCAAGAGCCACACCGTCGGCGGCCGCGAAGGCCGCGCGCAGCGACGACGGCCAGCTCGACATCGCCCTGTCGCCGCCGGGCAGCGGCCGACCAGGCTCCAACCCGGAACAATTGTTCGCCGCCGGCTGGTCGACCTGTTTCGAGGGCGCGATGGGGCTGGCCGCACGCAAGCTGCAGATTCCTTTTCCCAAGGATGCGGCCATCGATGCGGAGGTCGATCTGGGCATGGTCGGCGACGGCTACCAGTTGCAGGCGCGCCTGAACGTATCACTGCCAAACCTTTCGCCGGAGCAGGCGCTGGCGCTGGTCGACGAGGCGCATCGCACCTGCCCGTACTCCAAGGCCACGCGCGGCAACATTGACGTGCAGATCCGTGTGGCGTGATGCCCCGCTTTGTAACGAAGTGTCGCCATTCCCGCATCCGCACGGTTGCGCTTACAAGACCCTGGGTGCCGGCACACAGTCCTGGTACATGCGCGCGGTGGAATGACCTCCACTCCACCGCACTGCAGGCAAGACCATGATCGAGTACGCACTGGCCATCGCCGCCGGCATGGCCACCATCCTCTCCCCCTGCATCCTGCCCGTGCTGCCGATCGTGCTCGCCACCAGCGCCGGCGGCGGGCGAAACCGGCCGCTGATGGTGATCGCGGGCTTCGCGGCCACGTTCGCGGCAAGCGGCCTGTTGATCGGCGCGCTGTCTGCGTCGTCCGGTGCGTTGCAGGGCGCCATCCGCACCGCATCGATCGTCGTGCTGCTGATGGCCGGCCTCAGCTGCTTCTGGCCGGCGCTGTTCGACGCCCTGGTGCGCCAGTGGCATCGATGGCGCGCCGCACACGCGAAGGCCGTTCCTGTTCGGCGGCCTGTGGGCGGCCTGGTGGGCGCCGCACTCGTCGGCGCATCGCTGGGCCTGGCGTGGACGCCGTGCGCGGGTCCGGTGCTGGCTTCGGTGCTGTCGCTGGCCGCCAGCGCGCAAGCGCCTGGCAAGGCGACCGCATTGCTCGGCCTGTACGCGGCAGGCGCCGGCATTCCGATGCTGCTGGTCGCCTACGGCGGCGCCTGGGTCACCGCGCGGTTGTCGTTCCTGCAGCGGCGAGCGGCGTTGTTGCGGCGAGTCTTCGGCGCGTTGGCGGTCGGCGTCGCCGTGCTCCAACTGCTCCAGTACGACGTGCTCGTATCGGCCTGGGCCACGCAGTGGCTCCCCTCCATCTCGCAAGGACTCTGACCATGAACCCGATCAAACTCGCCTTCACGCTGCTGGCCGCCTGCCTGTTCACGGCCGCCTGCTCCCCGGACCTGCCCGCCGACCCCGTCGAGCCCACGCATGCGTCGCCGGCGCCGGTCGCACCGGAGTTCCAGGGCATCGGCCGCTGGCTCAACAGCCCGCCACTGACGATGAGCCAATTGCGCGGCAAGGTGGTGTTGGTGGAGTTCTGGACCTACTCCTGCATCAACTGCGTCCGCGTCATGCCCCACGTCAAACAGTGGCACGCGAAGTACCACGACCAAGGTCTGGTCGTCGTAGGCGTGCATACGCCCGAATACGGCTACGAGAAGCAGCTGTCCAACCTGCAGGCGGCAGTCAAACGCTTCGGAATCACTTACCCTGTGGCACAGGACAACGACTATCGGACCTGGAATGCGTACGGCAACCGGTACTGGCCGGCGTTGTACCTGATCGATCAGGAAGGCCGGATTGTCTACCAGCATTTCGGTGAAGGCGACTACGAGACTACCGAGGCCAAGATCGGACAGCTGCTGGCCCGCGGACGTAGCGATTCGGCTCAGAAACGATAAGACCGCTCAAGTGATGTCCGCCTTGGGTCGCTCTGTGCCGGTGTGGTGTCTGGCTCAGTCCGGCCAGAAGCGGACAACGATACTTTTAGAAAGCAGGAACTCAAAGTTAGATTAAGGAGCTGCTTTAGCTCGTCCCAGTGAACCAAGCGAGCGACTTTAACCGTATGTTAGACACAGCCTTCAATCAACCACAAAAAGCTTGGCGCCAACTGATGTAAACGAGCGATGAGGCTCTGCGCAGTCAGCCACTTGATAGCTCATGCCAGGCGTGAGGGTAAATCTGCGACCATCTGCTAGCTCAGTGTGTAGTTCGCCTTCCAAACAGAGAAGTATATGGCCTTTTGAGCACCAGTGATCTGCGAGATAGCCTGGAGTGTACTCAACCATACGAACACGAATTGAGCCAAACTGGCAAGTTCGCCAATAAGCAGTTCCGGTTTCGCCAAAGTGTTCCGTCGCTTTAATTTTTGACCAGTCGGTCACTCCAAATGGTATTTCTGTAATTTCCATGGCACCTTCACTTATCTACTGCGTCTTCGCATATCAATATAAGAGCTGGACCCGGCGCATATGCACCAAGGCCACCCTATCCTGTACAGAAGAAGTTCGCGCTTCAATTTCGAAAGGCTCGAATCCGAGTTTTCGATACAAAAGGAGACCTGCTGTATTGTGATTAAAACAGGATATTTGCACCTCCGATGATTCATATCGTTGATGTGCAATCCCCATCATAGTTTTCACGAGGTAGGTTGCTACACCACGACCCCTAGCGCTCGGTGCGACAATGACATTCCCGATGCAGCAGACTCCTTGGCGCTCGGCTCGATAGAAGTTTGCAAAAGCAATAACAGCCTGATCGTCCGTCACCACCGTGCATTCAAATCGTTGGCTAATCGCTACTAATAGTTGAGGCTCGGTGAGTGGGTATTCCGCCTTCGGAAACATGAAGAACAGCTCTTCAGCTGTCTGAGGAAATGTGCATAGTGTTGGGACATCGGCAGAGGTGGCCGGTCGGTGGTCGAGCGTCATTGTGAATCCCTTCACTGGCATGGATGCTGACTATAACCAATCCCTCTTGTGCCATGTAAAGGGCCGATAAAATCTGCCTCAACAATGTCCGCTTTGGGGCGACTTCTGCCGAGCATGACGTGCCTGAGTCGCCCAAAACCTGCCGGTCGTGTTAGGCAACAAGCGGCCAAAGCAGCCGGTCAATGAAGCAGTAGTCTGCGACTGAGATCAATCACAGGTCAATGCGGCTGAGACAACTCAAAAGCCTGCTCAAGGAGCACCAAAGCGGGCGAGTGCAGCATCGATAAATCGTCGGAGTTTGGCTGTTTTCTGACGATTGGCCGTGTAGAGCAAATGCATTTGTCGGCTCGGTGCTTCGTAATCAGCTAGCAGTCGAACTAACTCGCCGCCGCGCAACGCGGGCTCAAGAAAGTCCTCAGGTCCAAGGACAATCCCGAACCCGTCCAGCGCTGCCGACAGCAGTGCTTTGCTCTCGTTGACCTGCAATCGACTGAAGACTTGTACCCGTTCAACTGCGGAGCCTTTGCAGAATACCCATTCGCGGTCGGCCGGCCGGGACCAATAGGCATACCCCAGACACTCATGGTTCTTCAGATCACCCGGTATTTGCGGTACTCCGCGGTCGGTCAGATAGCTCGGTGCCGCACAGGCTACCAATCGATAAGGCGCCAACGGCCTGGCAGTCAAACTGGACGCGGCCAATGGACCAATCCTGAAAGTCACTTCATAACCCTCCTCCACCAGATCGACGAAGCGATCGGTCAAATGCAGATCGATTTCGACCTCCGGATGTTGACGCAAAAACTCCGTCACAAAGGGCATGAGGCTATAGGAGCCGAACGTTACGGGAGCGCTGATTTTCAGTTTGCCGCGCGGGGTGTCGTTCATGATCTGCGCAAGGGAGTCGGCAGCCTGAGCCTCGCTCAAAATGTGCTTACAGCGTTCGTAGTAAGCGCTGCCCAACTCAGTCAGGCTCTGGCGTCGGGTGGTACGGTTCAGTAGCCGCGCACCTAGCCGCTGCTCAAGCGCGGCAACATGCTTGGCCACCATCTGCGGCGACAGGCCCAATCGCTCGGCGGCGCTGGCATAGGAGCCGGATTCCGCCGCCATCACAAACGCCCCCATGCTCGTCAGGCGATCCATCATTCAACACTCCTGGTAACGAGACTAAGTAGCCGATGATTATTTATCTGCCCTTGGTTGGCAATCATCATGGTTTCTTCTTACCAACCAGCGGAGCAAGGACATGCGTATCGGCATTATTGGGGCAGGCTTCATCGGACGTGCAGTGGCGCAATTGGTCATCGAGGCGGGACACGAGGCGATGCTCAGCAATTCACGTGGGCCACAGACCATGAGCAGCGTGCTCAGTGGCATTCCTGGTAGTCAGGTCGGCACTATCGAGGACGCAGCACAATTTGGCGAAGTTGTACTCGTGGCAATTCCTCTTGGGCATTACCGAAGCGTGCCGGCCAAGTGGCTAGAGGGCAAAACCGTGCTGGATGCCAACAATTACTACCCGAAACGCGACGGTCATATTGCCGCTCTCGACCGATTCGAAACCACCACCAGCCGCCTGCTCGCCGAGCATCTGCCCCACTCCAGCGTGGTCAAGGTATTCAATGCAATCCTCGCCCAGGACTTGGTGCAGGACTCGCGCCCGAAAGCGGCGCCCGACCGACGCGCACTGCCGATCGCTGCGGATGATCCGGCGGCGAAAGCGCTGGTGATCAAGTTGCTGGACGAAATTGGATTCGACGCGGTAGATGCGGGCAGTCTTGATGAAAGCTGGCGATTCGAACGGGCTAAACCCGCCTACTGCATACCGCTGGATAAAAAGGGACTGAAGGTTGCCTTGGCTGCGGCCCATCGGCAGGTCGAATTGCCCGAGGGATCGTGGCGCCGCTGAATAGCCCATAACCCACTGGATCGAGAGAAG
Source organism: Azotobacter armeniacus (assembly GCF_054779355.1). Taxonomy (NCBI): domain Bacteria; kingdom Pseudomonadati; phylum Pseudomonadota; class Gammaproteobacteria; order Pseudomonadales; family Pseudomonadaceae; genus Azotobacter; species Azotobacter armeniacus. The sequence continues at coordinate 63,393 of NZ_BAAGYK010000139.1, read as the reverse complement.
ACTTGGAGCTGACTGAGGACAATGTCAACTTTGGGTCGGGCTGTGCCGGTGGTGACTGGTAAAGAGCGACCTGAAGTGGACGGTGAAGAGGAGAATAAACTCTCCTGAAGTACCTTCCCCGGGAGCTACCGCGAGAAGCGCTTGCGGTAATCCCGGGGTGAAATCGCCAAATGGCGCTGGAAGGTCGCGCGCATCCGCTCCTCGTCGCCAAAGCCGCACAGCTGGGCGATCTGGTCGATATTACGCTCTGAGTCTTCCAGTAATCGACGCGCCGCTTCCAGTCGGAAAATCTCCACCGCCTTGGCCGGTGAGCGGCCGGTCTTCTGCTTATACAGCCGGGAGAAGTTCCGCGGGCTCATGTGGCACCGATCGGCCAGGACCTCCACCCCGAGGTTCGGGCGGCCAAGGTTATCGGCGAGCCAGCGGTGCAATTCGTCGAAGACCGCCGCATCCCTGGTCTGAGACTTCAACAACTCGCTGAACTGCGCCTGCCCACCCGATCGCTTGAGGAACACCACCAGTTCCCGTGCCACCTGCATCGCCACATCGCGGCCACAGTCGGCTTCCACCAGGGCCAGAGCCAGATCGATCCCCGCGCTGACGCCGGCGGAGGTCCAGACGCTGTCCTGCTGGACGAAGATCGCATCGTTGTCCACCTCGATGGACGGAAAACGCGCACCAAGCCGATCACACATGGCCCAGTGGGTTGCTGCGCGCTTGCCCTCCAGCAGCCCGGCCTCGGCCAGCAGGAAGGTGCCGCTGCACACCGACGCGATGCGCCGCGCTAGCCTGGAGTGGTCGGCGATCCACTGAATCAATTCGCCCGACTCGTCCACCACCTGCTCAATCTCCGGCGAGCCCGGCACGATCAGCGTGTCGATGGCATCTGCTGCGAAGCCGGAAAGCGGCTGTGTCTCCACCGTCAGGCCTTCCGCCGTCTGCACGGGGCCGCCCGACAGGGTGCCCGTCAGCCGTTCATAGCCCGGCAGATTGCGCTCGTGCATGGCCTTGGTGGCGGCCCAGAACACTGTCTGTGCGCCGGTCAGGTCCAGCAGGCCCACCTGCGGGTAAGCGATGAACAGAATGGTGCGCGGCGTAGCTGGCATGAATTCAGGGTTATCTGTCATTTTTGGAAAATTCTTTCGGTTTTAGCATGGCTCCGTCAAACGAAGCGGGCGTATGCCGGGAGCCATCATGGAACAAAACATACTGATCATAGGGTCTGGATTCGCCGGGCTGTGGAGCGCATTGAGCGCCGTACGTCTGCTCGACCAACATGACCGCACCGACGTACACGTGACGCTGCTTGCGCCCCAGGCCGAACTGCGCATCCGTCCGCGCTTCTACGAACCCAACGTACACGATATGCGCGCGCCACTGCTGGACTTGTTTGCCATCACCGGCGTCTGTTTCGTCCAGGGGCTGGCGTTGAACATCGATGCCGAAGGGCGCAAGGTCACCTACCGCAATGCCGAGGGTGACGAAGCCGCGCTGGGCTACGACCGCCTCATTCTCGCTTCAGGCAGCCAGTTGTTCCGCCCGGCGGTGCCGGGTCTTGCCGAGCATGCCTTCGACGTCGATCAGATCGAACAGGCCGCGCGCCTTGAGCAGCATCTGTTTGCCTTGGCCAGTCAACCGGAATCCACCTCCCGTAATACAGTAGTGGTCGCCGGCGGCGGCTTCACCGGTATCGAGACTGCCACCGAACTTCCTGCACGCCTGCGCGCCATTTTGGGCGACGATGCCGAAGTCCGGGTCATCGTCATCGATCGCGGGGCGCAGGTCGGCGCGGCACTGGGCGATGGCATTCGCCCCGCCATCCTCGAGGCCTCTCGCGAACTTGGCATCGAGTGGCGGCTGGGGCGGTCGGTCGCTGCGGTGGACGCCCAGGGCGTGGTGCTTGATGACGACCAGCGCATCGATGCTGGCACAGTGATCTGGACTGTCGGCTTCCGCGCCAGCGGCCTCACTGAACAGATCTCCGCTCCGCGTGACACCTCAGGCCGGTTGCAGGTGGATAGCTACCTGAAGGTCAAGGGTATGGCCGACATCTATGCCGCCGGCGATACCGCCCGCGCCGCCACCGACGAACTGGGCAACTTCAGCGTCATGTCCTGCCAGCACGCCATCCCACTGGGTCGACACGCCGGCAATAACGCTGCCGCCGAACTGATCGGCGTGGCGCCGCAGGTCTACAGCCAGCCCAAGTATGTCACCTGCCTTGACCTGGGAGCTTGGGGCGCGGTGTACACCGAAGGTTGGGACCGCCAACAGAAACTGATCGGTGCCGAAGCCAAGACGCTGAAAACGCAGATCAACACCCAGTGGATCTACCCTCCGGCAGCGGACCGTGCCGTGGCGCTGGCGGCCGCCGACCCGTCGATCCCGGTGGCTTGAGGAGATAGCCGATCCGTGATGACGGCCAGAGGAGCGTTTGCCGAGTAGTCTTGGCCGTCAGCACGCAAAAAGACAACAGATTTCTCCGCTCACTGATCGGGTGGGGCGTGTGCGGCCGGCTGCAAGTGGCCGATCTCTGCTGGCCACCACCAGCTGCTTTGGGTCGGTTGGGGACGCGGCACCTCATCAGTACGCACGTCCTCTCACTCGACTCAGGATGAAACCATATCGTCTTCCCCCTTCAAATGCGCTTGGGCAGGTTGCTGATCAACAGCGACAAAACGACCGGCACCAGGATGAGGATGAAGGTGCAGACCAGCAGCGGCGGTATCGGCACCGGCAGCAGGACGCTCAACAGCAACAGGATGGCGCCCCACGACAGGATCGCCACGGCGTTGTTGTTCAGGAGCGGCGAGGCGTAGTCGAAGCTGTGCCGCTTGGCATGCCAGCGCATCCAGCCGGCGAACACCGCCGGCAGCAGCACCACCGCCAGGAACGGCAACCAGAACAGCATCATCACGACGCGGTAGACCATCTGGTAGAGGATCTTCTGCAGGGCCGCTCCCCGCGAGGCCAGGTACTCGAACCACCCATCGACCTTCGCTTCGAAGGACTCGACCAGCCGCTCACCCCGCGGCATGAGCAGATCCGACACCGCCGCCTTGGCGCCGGAGTCGATCACCAGCGTGGTGTACAGGCTGCCGGTACGCCGAATCACCTGGCTCATGTCCTCTTGCGTCAGCAGGTCGTAGCCCCACTGTCGCTCCAGGGTGAGCACCCGGTCAATCAGGGCGTTCGGCACCACGGTGGCAAGCATCAGGACCAGGATGAAAAAGAACGCCAGCGAGGTGACCAGTCCTTTCGGCCACTTCTCCTCGATCACCTCAGACATGCTCGGCCGCTCCGTAAGTCTGGATCAGGTACTCGGTGACCTCGGACGGGACGTAGGCGTGACGGCCCCAGCGGGCCGTCAGCTCGTCGCCGGGGAGCTGGTCGGCGCGCTCGAGCGCCCGATAGAGGTGGCCCAGGACGAACTTCAGGCGCTCGTAGTCCGCCACGCCCTGCTGGCACATGCGCTGATAGCGCTGCAGGGCCTCGGTCAGCGCCGTGCCGATGGTCGGCGGGTTGTAGCCGGCCAGCAGCAGGGTCTTGATGAAACGGGTACCGCAGCGCCACTCCAGATCGAAGGAGCGCAGCAGGGTGGTCGACGGCTCGTCGAGGCCGGCCAGTCGTTGGATATCGCGGGCAATGGACGTAGACACAGGGAAACTCCAGATCAGCTGGCCGATGGGGATTGAGGGAGTTGCAGGATGGGCAGGCGTCCCTTGCGGATGTCGCCGCCGGCGAACACCGCCAGGTATTCAAGGTCCGGCAGCTCGCCCAAGAGCGCCATGGGAAAGCGCTCCCCCTCCTCCTCCATCAGCCGCTCGCCGACGTTGCCCGACTGCAGCACGCCGGCCTCGCCGCTGGAGTTGCCCTGCGTGCGCATGACGTACTGGTAGCGGCTCATGGGCATCTTGCTGGCGATGAACTCCTGCGTGTCGGTATCCAGCACGCGCATCGCGACGATGTGGTTGGCGTTGGCCAGCACCTGCAGGGCCTTGGCTTCGTCGCCCATCCGCGCCTTGAAGTCGGCGATGGTCTGGGTCGCGATGTAGAGGTTGATCCCCGCGCCGCGGCCCTTGTTGAGCAGCTGGATCAGCTGGTCGTTGAGCACTTCCGCGGCCTCGTCGACGAAAATGTTCACCGGCTTGGGCTGGCGATGGTTGTAGATCTCGCCGGCCGTCGAGGCCAGATCCGCCAGGGCCAGGGAGCCGATCGTCGAGCCGACCATGGGGTCGGACAGGGCATCGAGGCCCAGGTACAGCACCTGGGCCGCATTGATGACCGAGTTCAGGTCGCAGATCGGCCGTTCGTCGTCATCGTCCCACACCGGCGACAGCAACGGCCCCATGTGCCCCGAGGTGAGCATGACCAGGATCGGCAGGAGGCCGGCGATCATCTTGCCGAAATGGGTACGCTCATGTTCGAGCATGGTGAGCAGGCCCTCGATGTCGGGGTTCGGCTCGGCCTCGGCGATGTCGCTGTAGTAGAGCTTGCGCAGCACCTTGGCGCGGGCCTCGACATCGCGCGCCTTGGCCGCCCGCACGGCGGCCTCGGCCATGCTGTCGAACGGGGCTTCGCCGAACACCTGGCGCCCGTAGGCGGTGACGACCTTGATCGTCAGGCCGGGAATGTCGCCCTCCAGCGTGCGGCGCAGCCCCACCAGGGTGGGCAGGATGTTGCAGATCAGCATGGCCTGGATGACGTTGTTCAGCGCCATCTGGGCGAACGCCTGGAAGGGATCGCCCGCCTCGCTCTTCATCAGTACCGCCACGCGGGACGCCACCTCGGTGGCCCGGCCGTAGTTCTTGGTGAGCGAGAGGCGCACCGAGTGCTCCGGGTGGCCGGGGTGGAAGTACTTGAAGCGGTTGGGCTTGCCGATCGCCGCGCAGGTCAGCCGGCAGGTTTCGGCCAGCCCCTTGTCGCCTTTGGGGTCGATGACGATGACGGCCTCCCCGCGGGCGATGCACTGGCTGATCAGCAGGTCGAACAGGCGCGTCTTGCCGGCGCCGGTCGTGCCGATGATCAGGTGGTGGATGGAGCGCTGGTCTTCCGGCCGGAAACAGGGCTCCTCCTCCGCCATGCCGAGGCCATGAATCCAGCGGCTCCCCTTGACGCTCGCCTGGCGCCGGCCCTTGCGGGCCACCAGCTTGTCGATGTCCCGCGACAGCAGCTCGAAGGCCATCTGCCCGTGCTTCTGCCCCCAGCCGAAGGCCGTGCCGTAATAGATCTGCTCGGGCATCTTGCGGGTTTCCTTCAGCAGCGCTTCCAGGGTGACAAAGCTCATTTCGACCCCGCACAGGCACGCCTTGGCCCGGTGCAGGCGGATGGCCTTGGGCAGCGCCGCCAGCGCGAAGCCGGCCTGCACGCCCAGGGTGATCAGGTAGGGGGTGAGCGGCATGCTGCTCAGCAGGTGCACCGCCGTGCTGGCCGCCATGGAGGCACACCAGGCAGTCGCCTCCGCGGCCTCGTAGTTGGGGCGCCAGAGGTTCGTGTAATTCCATTCACTCATGAGTCGGGACCTCCTGGGGCAGAGCACGGATATAGGTCTTCTTGCGGGTATGAACCTTCATCGCATCGCGCAGGTAGAAAATGGCCTCCTCGATTTCCAGGGCGGAGGCATTCAGGCGCTCGGCGACCGTGGCGACCTGGGTCGGGTTGACCACCAGCGTGTTCACCTCGCCCATCTTCTCGGGGCGGGCCTGCTCCAGCACCGCCGCCAGGTAATGGCGGTATGAGGGGATTTTTTCCACCGGGACACGGCTGATATGCGGAACGTCCCAGTCCAGCCCGGCGAGCTTGCAGAGGATCAGACTCGGTTGGGCGGTCAAGACGAAGCCGGTTCGCTTATGCCAGGCTCGCGTGAGCGGGGCGCCTTCCCGGGTGAAGTCCTGCCAGAGCCAGTCGGCGCGGAAGAGCGGCAGGATGTCGTCGTTGTTGTAAGGACTGTCGCACAGCGGCACGAATACCCTGCCACTGACCAGCCGCAATTCTTGCGAAATGCCCAGGCAGGCCAGGAGCTTGCGGGCGAACGCGGGCTGGGCCTCGAGGAGGGCGATCTCCGCCGGCGCCAGTCGCGCTTCCTGCTCGGGGGTCAGCAGCCGCTTGTCGGGCATGGACGGCTCGGGGGCCGGCTGGGGCTGGCTGTCGGAGTGCGCCGGCTCGGCCAGCAGTGCGGCCAACGAGACCTTGCCGCGGGTGGCCTCGGGCTCGGGGCTTGGCTCAGGGGCCGACGGGGCATCGGCGGGCGTGCCCAGCATTTCGGCCAGCGGAACCTTGCCGCGTGCGGCTTTTCGGGGAGCCGTCTCGGCGCTCGACTCGGGGGGCGCCTCTCCATCGACCGGCGTGCCCAGCAGCTCGGCCAGCGAAACCTTGCCGCTTTTTCGGGGGAATTCCGGCGCCTCTGGCTCCGGGGCCGACTCCAGGTTGGACGTCGCGAGGGCCCTTTGTTCCGGCGAGATTGTGCCCAGCAGCATCCGCTCCAGATCCGCATCCGGATCGTCCATTGCCTCTTCCATGGGGGGCTGGGGCGCCGGCGGGACGTTCGAGGGCACCTCGGCAGCCGCCGGGGCTGGCATCGACGGGATACTGGGTTCGGTCGGCCGGGGAACGGAAATGCCGCTCTGCTCGGCCTCGGGAGCCGGCTCGGGCCGGCGCGGCGGCTGCGGTTTCGCCGCCGCGGGTTCCTGGGCGGGCACCGCGGTCGGCGCGGAAACCGGCTTCTCGCGATCGAACGGAGTTTTTTCGTTGGGCGCGATCAGCTCGACCTGCTCGCCCTCCTTGCCGAGGAGAATGGAGGTCGGCGGCGGGACCGGCACATGCGGAAACAGCACGTCCGCAGAGCTGAGTTTCAGGCAGCGCAGAGCCGGCCCCTTGCCGTTCCTGCACAGGGCGTGCGGGGTGACGAGCCAGTAGAGGTCGCCATCGTCCCGGCGCTGGGCCAGGCCATGATCCGCCAGGATGGCCAGGAGGGTTTCCGGCGAGCGCGGGATGGCCACGATCCCATCCTTCACCAGCAGGCTGACGATCTCCTCGGCGGCGCTGTGCCAGGCGATATAGACGCCATCGGTGGCCACCCATACCCGGCTGCCCGGCACGTTGACCGTCCAGCGTCCCGTGCTGAGCAGGCGCAGCATGGCATCGCTGACCAGGCGGATGACCGGCACGCCGGTATCCCCGCCTCGGGCATTGCTCGGCCCCTTGAGCAGGTCGCGTTTGACCGAGGCCGAGTCCGACCTGCGTACCAGCTCGGTCAGGGGCGCACGGTTCGCGTTGCCCGCAATCGCATCGAGCAGGGCATCGTAGATGTCCCGTCCGCCTCCCTGAATCCAGGCGCGGGCTTCGGCGGGTATGAGGGTCGACACCAGGGCCACCGAGGCCTGGATGTGCTTTTCGTGGCGCTGGGCATTCCAGTGCAGGAAGTAGCGGTCGAGCTTGTGGCGCCCCGCCCACTGGTGGAGGGTTTCCTGCTCGGGGCTCCACTCGAGCTTGCCCTCGAAGTCGGTGGCGCGCAGGTCGGTGAGAGCCTTGCCGGCATCGTGCAGCAGGCCTGCCGCAACGCCCGCCACATTCCAGCGCCAGCGGCGAGTGCTGCGCCGGGCCGGCGTCTCGGCGGTGTCGAAGGCGGTGGTCAGGCACCCATCCAGGGTGAGGTTGGCGACTTCGAGGCTGTGCCGCAGCAGCCCGCCGGGACCGGCGTGGTGATGGTTCTCCGAGGCCGGCAGCAGGTGCGCCAGCTCCGCGAAGTTGATCAGGATCGGTTCGACGTAGCGCTGGTACTCGTCCTTCGGCAGGCCGATGGAGCCTGCGATGCGGTCGACCAGCTTGCGCTGGTAGTGGCGCATTAACCACTCGCCCGTCACCTTGCCGGGATAGCCTTCCTGATAGGGGGGATAGCGCAGGTTCCGCCAGTTATGGTTTTCCAGGTAGGGGCGAAGCTCCGGGGGAATCAGCCGCTCGGCCGGATGGGGCGCCTCGGCGAAGAGCGAGGCGTAGTTGTCGCCGAACAACCAGCGTTTGATGGCGGTAAGTAGCATGAGGACTCTCGTAGCAGTGGGTCGAGCCCCCATGATCGGAAATCAAATCGCGTCTGTGCGGCCATTTCACGCCACTTTTTGGCTTGAAATTACCGGTTTGACACGAAAAAACCCCCGGCAGCAGGACTGCACGGGGGTTGGGATATTGATCTGCTCACTCGGGCCAGTGAATTTCCTCCAGGCGCCCGCGCCAGTAGTCCCGGTGGTATGCGAGGCCTTTGTGGTGCAGACGGCGGGTCAGACTTTGCGCCGATCCCACTCGCGCTCAATGGCTACCACCAAGGCAGAAGCGGCACCGTGCAGGTCGTTCAACGCCTGGTTGTCCTGTCCGCGCACATTGATGGCCTTGAGGGTGTCGGCCATGTCGGGGGCGCCACTGTGCACGCCGGTCAAAATGTCCACGAATGTCCCATAAATCTCTCTCAGCTCAGCAGCGCGGCCATCGTCTTCTTCATCCTTGATGAACTCCGAGAGGGCGCGACAATTGGCGGCGAGTTCGTCTAGTTCGGTCTGGTCGAGGGTGTATTTATTGCTCATCGCCGTTTCTCTTTTTAGCTTGTTGTAAATTCCGGTGCCGGTGCCGGTATCGGCCGGCTGGCGGATAGTTTTCCCACGCTCTTGGCCACTTCCCCAGACCAGCACCGATAAACGACCGTCACCAAGGGCGGGTTCGGCGGTTTGCCAGGTGTACTGGCGGTTACGGCTCAACGATCAAACATCAGGCAGTAATGGATCAGCTGCTGCTCGATGCTCTGTCGCTGCCCCAGGATGAGCAGGACCACCACGAGGCGCTTTTCCTCGTCGCATTCATAGAAGACGCGGTAGCCGTCGTGATTGAGCTCCCGGTAATGGGTGATCCCAAGCTCGCTGGCTTGTGCGCTGATGGGGTAGCCCAACGGGTGATTGGCCAGGCGGCGTATAACTTCTGCCACCAAGGTGGAGAGCTTTTCATAGGCCCCGTCATAGCCGTGGTACGGCTCCAGGTGGGCGATCTGGGAAAACAGGCTGGTTTCAGCAGTAGTAGCAAACTGAACGTCGAAGCTCATGGGGTTCCTTTGGGTTGCTGGCATCGTTGTGCCAAGCGATCCAGGAGCGTGTCGCCCGACACCAGCTTGCCTTGCTCTTTGTCACGGGACCCCAATGCCAGGAGCTTGACGAGCGCAATCGTCTCATCGCGCTGCTTGCGTTCGGCATAGGACTCGATGACATAGGCGGGCAGACCGTTCTGGGTGATCACCATGGGCTCGGTTAGATCCAACGATGCGGCGTGCTTCTTCAAGAAGCTGATCGTCTCGATTTTCATGTCAGCAAGGTCCTGCGTTTAAGAAGTCTATTTATAGACTAAATTTAGATCTGCGTCGACAAAACAAAAAACCCGGCGCGAGGCCGGGTTGAAGGATTGTGCATCAGAACCAGAAACCGGCCGCAAAGGGCGGCTGCTCCTCCGGTTCGGGTTGCGCCGGCTTGCGGATGCGAAGCACTGGTGCCGGCTGGTTCGAGTTTCTGCGACGGCTTACCGTGGGTCGAGCAGATCCAGCGTAATGCCGAGCGTAGCGGCCAGGTTCAGTCTGACCGCCTCAAGGAACGCCGGGTCAGTGATTCTGCCGAGCCATTGGCCCTGGCGGGCGACAGGATCGAGCGCCCGCATCTGGGTGACCACCGCAGATCCGTGCATCCCGCAATCATTCTGTGTCGGGTCAAGGACGGGAAATAGCCGCATGATCGGCCCGCTCCCCGTGGACAGGGGCACCACGATAATGGTCCGGCTCACCGCGTTGAGCGCCTGCTCCGTCAGCACGATGCATGGACGGGTCTTCTGAGTTTCCGAGCCTACCGTAGGGTCGAGGGCGATCCTGATCAGATCGCCAGGCTTGAGCTGTTTACGGACTGCTTCGGTAATTCGCGTCATCGTCTTCCAGCACCTCTGCGCCCACGGCGCCTGGGATTAGTTCGCCCTCGACATCCTGAAAGTCGGCGAGCAGCCAGTTCAAAGAAACTTCGCGTGAGCCTTGCCGTTTTTCCTTCACGGGTTTGATGTTTAAAACGCCGTTTTCAACGGTCAGATCGATCTCTGCGCCAACGGTGAGTTTCACCTCCTTGAGCAAGGCGGACGGGATCACAACGCCAGCGCTGTTACCCACCTTTCGGATTTGGGTGATCATGGTCAAAGAGCCTCTAATGTTGGAAGGTCACCTAATGTAGGCCGGACCTCGGAAATTGCGGTTTTCTTACTGAGTTACAGGGTGGTTATTGTTGGTTACCGCCCACTCGCTGAGCGTGACAACAATGTAATACGTCCTAGGATGTTTTACAATGTACCCACGCCTTTGGGGCATGCTCCTCGCGCAGGGAGATTCAGCGGGCCGCTCTTATTCAATGGGATAAACCTTTAATCCTATGGGACCAACGGCGGACAAAAAAACCCGGCGCGAGGCCGGGTTGAAGGATTGTGCATCAGAACCAGAAACCGGCCGCAAAGGGCGGCTGTTCCTCCGGTTCGGGTTGTGCCGGCTTGCGGATGCGAGGCTCCGGTGCCGGCTGGTTCGGGTTGAAGTGGGGATCTACCGTCATGCGCGTCCGGCAGCCACTGTCGCCCTGGTGCTTCTGGATCAGGTCCGCCGGAATGTCCTTCCCTTGGGCCAGCTCCTCGGCAATCGCCTTCCAGTCGACAGCGCCTGCCACGTCGTAGGCGGTGATCTTCACCCCGTAGGCATCGGCTCGGCGGAACCCAGCCGCTCTCACGAGGAGCTTGAGCTGGGTGTCCAGCTCGCCGGCCTCCTTCTGCAGCGCGCTCAGCTGCGCCTTGAGGGCGACCAGCCTGGCCTCCTGCTCGCGACGCTTTTCCGCCAACGCCTTCCAGGCGGCTTCGTCGGTCTGCTCCATCGGCAGCACATCCCGCAGGGGAGTGGCTGCCGGGGGCGTCCCGGTTTCCACCGTGTTCCAGAAGATTTTTTCTGCCTCGATGATCCGCTGGATGAGCAGGTCATCCCGCTCGACCACCAGGCAGCACGGCTCGTGCTTGGGCGACCAGAACCACAGGTAGCCACGCCGCGCGCCGCAGACGATCAGCTGGTGCATGACCTGCCAGCGATAGAGCTGGAAGGCCGGGCTCTTGTCCCGCAGCGCCAACACCTGCAGATGATTGTCCTCCGCGAGATTCTTGATCTCGACGGGGGCACCATCACCCAGCAGGCCATCGAAGGAGGCCCGGATGAACGGGTGCTCCTGCGACTCGGCGCAGATCGGCAAGCCCAGCTGGCCGTATTTCTCCTCGAACATCTGCAGGGCCAGCGGCTCGAACTTCTGGCCACGCCTGACCTGCGGAACAACCGACAGGTCGGGCGGGGTCGTCAGTCCGACCAGCTCCTTCCAGAGCTCGAGGGGCGTCTTGTCGGGGTTGTGCCCCATGATGACGGCGCAACTGGTTGCGCTGACACCTTCCTGACGCCATTGCTGCCACGCCGGGGTCCGCTGCTCGAGATCAACGACCTTCATCGTTCACCTCCTCGTCAGCGAATCCCAGGCGAGTTTTTTCGTCCGGGATGGGTACACCCGATCGATATAGGTAACACCGCTTCAAATCCTCCGAGAGCCCTTCCGACAGCTCTTTCGGGTTCAACCCCGAGGTCTTGTAGAACCCCTGAGCGAAGCGGGTTGTTTCTGTTCCCAGTACCCCACCGACTGAGCCTATCCCGTCGAGCTTGTTTTGGCGGATCTGGCTGGCATTGGTGAGCACCGTGGCGATCCGCCTCTCGAGAGGCCCCTGAAGCTTCAGGAACTCGCGACCGGCCTGTTCGCCGAGGGCTTGCAGCGCCCTGAGCAGCCGCTCATGGGTCGCTGCATGCAGCGTTTCGGCCCTCGCATGAAAGGCCGACAGTTGCTTCGTGTACGACTCGCCCCACTCGCGCAGGAGAGCCTTATCGTCCTCGCTCAGAGACTCCAGCGCCGGATTGTCCAGCCAGTTGTCCAGATCCATGTACAGGCTCAAGGCCGGCAGCATGGTCCCGGACTGGATCTCTTGTGCGAACGCCGAGCGCTGGTGGGCGATCAGCTCGTGCTGCGCCAGGCGGTAGGCCACCTGGCAGGTCTCGAAAGCTTCCATCTCGTTCTCCTTTTCTTGAGTGCACCACCCAGGCTCGAAAACCCAAGCAGCCCCTCGAGGCGAACGAGTCCCCCAGAGGGGCAGGTTCGCCCCTCAGGGAATTTTTTTTGCTGGAATTCCAGCGCTCAGCCGGTATCAGCGCGCTGTGCCGCTCGCGTACCGGGCATCGATTGCTTCACGCGCGCGCAAGGCATCCTCGTAGCTCATCCGTCCTGCATTGCAGGCCTGAATCACTGCGACGACCTCCATGCCGCGCTGCCACTCGACCGTGGCGGCCAGACGATCCAGCGCCCCCGAATCGGGGAGCGTGTAACCGTCATCCACCAGGTCGCCCAGGCACTGCTCGCTGGAATCGAACGTGCTGTGGCCGGTGAAGCCGTCACGTCGAAACGCCTGCCAGCGGTAGCGTCCGGGTTCCGATGCATCGAGGCAGATCATCCCCCAGGCATCGTGCTGGCAATGCTTGAGCGTGAAGCCCATACCCTGTGCGGCAAGCTCACCCAGCAGTTGCTCCAATACCGCCAACTTCGCCTGGATCTGCTCGATCATCTCGTCCGCACAACAGGCAAGGCCCTCGCCCGTCTCCTTCATCTCCAGCCAGTCCCGCAGCGAAGCCTTCAGACGCTCAGGTGTCGATGGGCGCATGGTTGTGCCCCTCCTTGAACGCAGAACGCAGTGCCGCAAAAAAGCCGGGATGCTCCTTCTCGGCCATCTTCATCGCTGCCGCGAAGGTTGTGGCCCGACACCGAAACGAAACCCGCTGCCGGGTGCTCATGTCGGTGACGCTCAACAGGTAAGTCCGCATGGTGTGATTCCTTTCTCGTCCCCGAGAAAGGCACACCCCCGGAGAGGGACATGCCCCCTCAGGGTGGGTTTCAGATGACTGCAGGCCTTACGGCAACAGCAGCAACAGGATGGTCGCGATCAGATCGGCGGGTTCACTCCCCTTCGCTCGCCGCCAGGTATTCGCCGGCCTTGAGCCGTTGAAGCGCGTATTGCCGTGCCTCTTCAGGCCACGTGGAGACATACTCCTTGGCCGCTGCCCAGCAACCCTGAGCACTGGCACGGCGAACCAGCTCCGCCACCTTTTTCACGACCTTCTCGGGCAGTTCGGCAGGCTTGGGTTCCGGCTCTTTCGCGGGCATCACCTCGCCTTCGACGGCCTGCGGCTCAGGATCGGCAGCAGGTTCGGCAGCAGGCGGATCAGCCCTTTCGGGTTCAGGATCGACTTTCGCCGGTTGAGCGGCGGGAGACGGCTCGCTCGCAGCCTCCTCCTGGTTGGAAGTGGGCAGCGGCTCGACCGGCTCGACCTCATCGCTGGCCCCGATCACCCGCTCGACGACCGCCAGCGGCACGTCTTGCGAAGCGAACCCCTCGCCACCGTTGGTGTTGAGGTACTGGATAAGCTCATCCAGCTTGGGTCCCGACTGAGGCCAGTATTTCCTGGCGATCTTGATGGCGCTCTTTTTCGCCATGGCGGCGAAGAAGTCGACCCAGGGGCCTTTCTTCTTCCGCTTCCACAGCTCGGAAGCCTCGCGCGCCGCGTGGATTTCCTCGGCGGTGACGGCCTCCACATGGACACGCCCATCGGGCAGCAAGGCCTCGACAAAGGCCCCGACAAACTCCCCACGATCGCCCTTCTTGTCGAAGGGGTTGAACGTGTGGGTCGGGCTCTGCCGCTTGCCGCGATAGACGAATTCGTCCTTCGCGTAGACCAACTCGACGATACAGTCCCTGATCGCCCCATCGTTCACGGCCGCCTTGATCATGCCCCGGTAGGACACATCGAGGATGACCTGCCCATCGCGAGGCACCAGGTACGCGAAACCCCGGGCGGGATTCAGCGTGAGGCCGCACGCGGCCACCTGGCTGAACGCATTACGCAGACTCAGCGGGTTGCTGAGCGCTGCCCGGCAGAGATAATCGTTGTTCATCAATGCCTGCGAGGCATACAGCATCTCACTCTTGAACAAGACATCCGTATTCGATGTCTTCACCAGCTCGACAAACTTTGGCTCAAGTTTGGCAATGACTGCCACTGCAGTTTGAAACTCTTTTTGAACTTCGCTCATAACCGTTCTCCTTTCAGAATACCTTCAGGGCGAACGGCCCCCAAAGGGACAAGTCGCCCCTCAGGGTTTGGATAGTGCCGGGAGTATTTCCGGCGCTTGATTTCACAGACTAAAAAGCGGACCTGAACTCATGTCCGCCGTTTTTGAAGTTTCCTAAAAAGGAATGTTGTCATCGAAAGCATCATAGTCAGGCGCCGGCTGGGGAGCCGGAGTCGACTTGTCTGCTCGATTTCCAGATTGACGCGGGCGACTTCCACCTGCGCTTGACCGAGGTTGCGGGGATTGCCCCTCACCTCCGTCTCTGCGCCCGCCCAGCAGTTGCAGGGTGCCATTCTGGTCGACCACGATTTCCGTGGTATACCGGTCTTGGCCGTCCTGTCCCTGCCACTTGCGGGTTTGCAGTTTGCCCTCGATATAAACCTGAGCGCCTTTCTTCAAATATTCTCCAGCGATTTCAGCAAGCTTGCCGAAGAACACCACGCGGTGCCATTCGGTACGCTCTTGCTGCTGGCCAGTTTGCTTGTCTTTCCAGGTTTCGGAAGTCGCCAGTGTGATGTTGGTCACCGCATTGCCGTTGGGCATGGAGCGAGTTTCCGGATCACCGCCGACATTGCCGAGCAGAATGACTTTATTGACACCGCGCGCCATAAGATTCTCCTTTCGGGATAATACGGGGCGGCATTTTCCCCAACGGGAGTCTGCGACCCCGATGGGTTGGTTTTTTAAGAGCGTTTTTAAGGTGATTTATGAGACGGCACCACCCGTCCGCGTAGTCACTACGCGACTAAATCGGCAGACGCACGTCGGCCAATTTAATGGGGGGAATTCTTGACGGCTTTATTCAGCCGATTAAGCCACCAGGGCTTGAAGGGCACTTGCCGGAGTTCCGGCAGGCCTATTTAGCGCCGCACAAGGGCGTGGCTGGAGTCTGCAACAGTCCGCCGCCTATTGCAATCGAGCCGCCGCACGCAAATTTGCGGTCGTCCTTCGGTCTGTCCAGAGCCCCCAAAATCAAGCCATAAAGTGGCGCGAAATGGCCACACAGGAGCGGATTGGCTTTTCACAATGGGGCCGAATCCATCGATGAGGAACCCCGATGAAACATCCCTGTTTTCTGCTGGCGCTGACCCTCAGCGCGATCGCCGTCGCCGGCTGCTCCAAGGATAAAAAGCCGGAGGCACCACCCGTTCCCACGGGGCCGAAGTTCGCCGTCAGCGAATACGAGCCCGACCTGCGCGACTACCACACCAGCTGGGGGCACCAGGGCCGCGGCGGAGCGGCCCTGCGCAAACCCACCTACCAGCACACGGTGAGCCCCCAGGACCAGCTCGACACCCGCTCGGGCCGCCTGCACCCGGAGCTGCAGGTCGCCAGTACAGCGCCCCTGGCCATGGTCGCGGTCCCGCCCTCCACCTACGCCAGCAACTGCCAGCACGCCGGCAACCTCGTGGCTTACGCCGCCCCCGGCTACGCGGTGAACGCCTCGGCACGCGAAGAAGTGAACGACTACATCCGCGTGCGCAACAAGCTGTGCCAGGGCCAGTCCCGACTGACCTACGACGAGTGGCTGGTGCTGGTGAACGGCACGCCCAAGGACCTGCCGGTGGCCATTCAAGCACGGCCCCCCGTCCGCGTTCCTGCCCAGCCCATGCCACCCGTCCGAGTTTCCGCACAGCCCATACAGCCCTTGCCGCCTGTGCGCGTCCAGGCTCAGCAGGCACCCAGCTCCTCAAAAACGCCCTCCAATATTCTGCCGGATGAGCTGTATCCATGGTGAAAACAACAAAATTAAGCTGCGGCGCTACACTGAGACAGGCGTGTTCACTGCCCTTGTGGTCGCAACCACCGCCGAACTGGCTCACTATCGGGTGCAAACTCAAGCCGTTTTCTTCACTGCCTATAGTCTGAGCAACAGCGCAACTGTTCCCCTGCTCTGACCTTTTTTCCAGGGCGCACAGGCGGGGACGATGACGTGCGGCACAGCCAACTTCACTGCCGTGTAGGCAGCTCAGAAATGGATAGCCACTGGCTGGTCCTTGGGCGTGCCCTTCACTGCCGCATAGGCAGCTCAAAAACACGAAGCGTCTGGAGCGCAGGACGGAAAAGTTCTTTACTGCCGCGTAGTCCTACTGTGTCATAAGGGCGACAACCCATTGATTTATCAAGCAAATTTCATACATGTTAAGAGCAATAAATTTCTTGTAATTCAATAGGTTACTGATGGCTTAACCTATCTGCTTGAAAAGCTTACATGTACAAATATCCAGTCTTCGCCTTGTCGACACCAAGGCCTAAGGCCTAGCATGGCTAGCCTTCCGCTAGTACGAGCCTTGCCATGGACGACTTCTCCCCCTCCGATCTCAAAACCATCCTGCACTCCAAACGCGCCAATCTCTACTACCTCGAACACTGCCGGGTGCTTGTCAACGGCGGACGGGTGGAATACGTCACCGACGAGGGAAAACGCTCCCTGTACTGGAATATTCCGATCGCCAACACCACCACGCTGCTGCTCGGTACCGGCACTTCCATCACCCAGGCGGCGATGCGCGAGCTGGCCAAGGCCGGTGTGCTGGTGGGCTTTGCCGGCGGCGGCGGTACCCCGTTGTTCAGCGCCAACGAAATGGACATCGAGGTTGCTTGGTTCTGTCCGCAGAGCGAATACCGCCCCACCGAATACCTGCAGCGCTGGGTGTCCTTCTGGTTCGATGAGGGCAAACGCCAGGAAGCGGCGAAAGCCTTCCAGCGAGCCCGCCTAGAACTGATCGAGCGACATTGGCTGAACGGCCGCTGGCTGCGCGACGCCGATTTCCAAGTCGACGCTGGGCAGTTGAAGAACCTTCTGGCTCTCACCGGCAAAGCCCTGGAGACGGCTCCAGACGGCACCTTCCTGCTCACCGAGGAAGCTCGCCTGACCAAGCAGCTGTTCCGCCTGGCGGCGCAGGCGGTCGGCTATGAAGACTTCGTGCGGGCCAAGCGCGGCAGCGGCGGCGATCCGGCCAACCGCTTTCTCGATCACGGCAACTACCTGGCCTACGGTCTGGCCGCCACCGCTACCTGGGTGCTTGGATTGCCCCATGGCCTGGCCGTGTTGCACGGCAAGACCCGCCGCGGTGGTCTGGTGTTCGACGTGGCCGATCTGGTCAAGGACGCGCTGATCCTCCCGCAGGCCTTCCTCTCCGCCATGGGCGGCGACGAGGAGCAGGAATTCCGTCAAGCCTGCCTGGAAAACCTGACACGCAGCGAAGCGCTCGACTTCATGATCGACAACCTGCAGGCCGTCGCCCAACGGCTGGGCGGAGCGCGCCCATGAACATCCTGCTGATCTCCGAGTGCAGCAAGCGCGCCCTGAGCGAAACCCGCCGCATCCTCGATCAATTTGCCGAGCGCCGCGGCGAGCGCACTTGGCAGACGCCCATCACCCAGCAGGGTCTGGACACCCTGCACCGACTGCTGCGCAAAACCGCGCGGCGCAACACGGCGGTCGCCTGCCACTTGATTCGCGGCAAGGACCACAGCGAACTGCTGTGGGTGGTGGGCGACGCCAGCCGCTTCAACCCCCAGGGGGCAGTACCGACCAACAGCACCGAGCGCAATGTGTTGCGACGGGAGGACGAGAACGACTGGCACACGGGCGAGGACATCCGTCTGCTGACCGCTCTGGCCGCGCTGTTCCATGACCTGGGCAAAGCCAGCCTGGCCTTCCAGAATAAGCTGGCCCCCCGGCACGCTCGGACGCCCGTGGCCGATGCCTACCGGCACGAATGGGTGTCCCTGCGCCTCTTCGAGGCCTTTGTCGGCGGCAGCAGTGATGAGGAATGGCTGCAGCACCTGGTCGACCTGCCGGACAAGCCCGATGATCAGTGGCTGCAAAACCTCCAGGCCGATGGTCTGGTCAAGCTGCCACGCAGCCCGTTCAACAAGCTGCCGCCCCTGGCCCGGGCGGTCGGCTGGCTGATCCTCAGCCACCATCGACTGCCGGCCAGTCACGACGGCAAGGCCGGCGTGCGCCCGGAGCTCCTGGCGAAACTGCCTAGCCAGCTTTCCGCCGCCTGGTGCGGCGCCCGTGGCGAAGCCACGGCCAAAGAGATCCAGGCCTGCTGGACCTTCAAGAAGGGTCTGCCCTTCGCCAGCGCCCACTGGCGCAGCCACGTGCGCCGAATTGCCTCCAGCCTGCTGGCGCGGCATGGCGTCCTAGCCACCGACTGGTGCGACAATCCCTACGCCATGCACGTCGCGCGCCTGGTGCTGATGCTGGCGGACCACTTCTATTCCAGCCAACCCAGTCATGCCCGTTACGGCGACAAGGGCTTCTCGCTGCATGCCAACACTGACCGGGAAACGGGGGAGCTGAAACAGCGGCTCGACGAGCATCTGATCGGCGTCAAGGTCAACGCCAGCCGGATTCTGCGCAGCCTGCCGCGCCTGGCCGATAACCTACCGCGCATCGCCCGCCACAAGGGCTTCCGCCGGCGCAGCGCAGATCCGCGCTTCCGCTGGCAGGACAAGGCCTACGATCTGGCGGCCGGCCTGCAGCGGCGCTCGGCCGAACAGGGCTTCTTCGGGGTCAACATGGCCTCCACCGGCTGCGGCAAAACCCTGGCCAACGGCCGCATCCTCTACGCCCTGGCTGACCCGCAGCGCGGCGCCCGCTTCTGCCTGGCGCTGGGCCTGCGCAGCCTCACCCTGCAGACCGGCGACGCCTACCGACAGCGCCTGGGACTGGGCCCCGAGGACATGGCGGTACTGGTCGGCGGCGGCGCGACCCGGCAGCTCCATGATCCTCTGGCCGGCACCGGCTCGGAGTCGGCCGGGGATCTCCTGCCGGAAAACAGCTTCGTGCATTTCGAGGGCAGTCTCGAGGACGGCCCGCTCAACCGCTGGCTGCAGCGGAGCCCGGACGCGCAGAAACTGCTGAACGCCCCGATCCTCGCCTGCACCATCGATCACTTGATGCCAGCCACCGAGGGCGTGCGCGGCGGTCGGCAGATCCCGGCGATGCTGCGCCTGCTGACTTCCGACCTGGTGCTCGACGAACCGGACGATTTCGACCTGGCCGATCTGTACGGCCTCTCCCGGCTGGTGCACTGGGCAGGGCTCCTGGGCAGCAGGGTCCTGCTGTCCTCGGCGACCCTACCGCCCGCCCTCGTGCAGGGGCTGTTCGAGGCCTACGCCGCCGGCCGGCGCCTCTTCCAGCAGAACCGCGGTATCCCCGGCACCGCCCCGGAGATCTGCTGCGCCTGGTTCGACGAATTCGCCGTGAATGCCGTCCCGTGCGCCGACGGCAAAGCCTTCATGCAGGAGCACCGGAGCTTCGTCGACAAACGCCTCGCCGCCCTGGCTGCCAAGGCCGAGGTACGCCGCCAGGCAATCGTCCGGCCCCTGCCGCTCGGGCGCGGCAGCCGCCAGGAACTGTGCCGTGAGCTGGCCGGCGAGCTGCTCGGACAGGCGCTCGAGCTGCACGCGCAGCACCATACGCCCGACCCGCGGACCGGCAAGCGGGTCAGCTTTGGCCTGATCCGCATGGCCAACATCGATCCCCTGCTGGATACCGTCCAAGCGCTGTACGCCTTGGACGCGCCGCCCAGCGTGCGTATCCACCTGTGCTGCTACCACGCGCAACACCCGCTGCTGGTGCGGTCTGGCATCGAGCAGCAGCTAGACCGGCTGCTGAACCGCCAGCGGCCCGATGCCCTCTTCGCCGACCCGAAACTGTGCCAGAGCCTGGACAAATCCGACGAGGCGGATCAGGTCTTCGTCGTGCTGGCCACCGCCGTGGCCGAGGTGGGCCGCGACCACGACTACGACTGGGGCATCGTCGAGCCCTCGTCGATGCGCTCGATCATCCAGCTCGCCGGGCGCATCCGTCGGCACCGTCCAGGAAATTGCAGGACACCGAACCTCCACCTGCTGGACAGCAACATCAAGGCCCTGAGCAGCGGCCCGGACCGGCCGGCTTTCTGCCGGCCAGGCTTCGAGAGCGAGGACTTCCTGCTCAACAGCCACCGGCTGAGCGAACTGCTGACCGCCGAACAGCTGGCGGTGATCGACGCCTCGACGCGGATACGTGAACGTCCCGAGCTACAGCCTCACGACAACCTGATCGACCTCGAACACGCACGGCTGCAGGTGCAGATGCTGGGCCAGGAAACCCAGGGCGAGTTCCTAGCGACGCCGGCCGACTGGTGGTGGCAGTGGCAATCCCGGGCAGCCCTGAGCGGCGAACTGCAGCGCTGCCATCCCTTCCGCGATGACCCACAGGGCCGCCAGCGCTACGGTCTGCTGCCGGACGACGACGGCGAAATCCAGTTCTACCGCTACGAACAACAAGCGGCACCGACCCCGGCGAACAGCCTTCTCCAGCCCCTGGGGGCGACGCCCGGCAGGGGCATGGCGTTCTGGGGCGAGCCGGATTACCAGGCCGCCTTGGAAGCCTTGGCCAAGCGGCTGGATTTGGAGCCGCGCTACTGCGCCGAGCGCTTCGGCTATATCGATCTGCCAGCCAGGGGCGCGGAACAGGGGTGGCGTTACCACCCTGCCCTGGGGTTCGGCAGGTATTTGCCTTGAAGCAATTACCTGCCTGGCTGGCTGCCTTTTCGGCAGTGAATGGCAAAGAAACACTAGATCTTCTGAGCTGCCTTTGCGGCAGTCGAAGAATTGTAGCTGAACTCAGGCTTTCGCTCATTGTATTGAGTTTTTCTAAAGAAACATTAGATGGTTGATTTTTCTTTCCTCAATCACATACATTTCTTACGGGCTTGAGCACTGGAGCGCTCAAGCACCAGTCAAGCCATCCATAGAGAAGGAGCCTCCATGACGAGGGAAGAGCCTGACAAGGCGGAAATAGCGGGATTGCGCGCACTGATCGCCGGGTTCGTCGAGGAGCGCCTGCAGCTCAAGCTGGACAAGCTCAAGGACGGCGAAGCCGAAAAGCGTCTGGAATTGCAGGCCACCCATCGGCCGGAAGCCTGGATCGCCGATGCGGCGCGGCGGGTCGCGCAGATTCAGCTGGTGACCCACGCGCTCAAGTACACCCACCCGGAAGCCCGCGGCAGCAACCTGCACAGCACGGGAAACCCGCAGGCCGGAGACGCGCTGGTCGGCAGCCACACGCTGGGCGAAGACCTGCCCGAGGATGTGGTGGGTAACGCCGCGGCATTGGACGTCTACAAATTCCTCCGGCTGGAGTACGCCAACAAATCCCTGCTGCGCCGCGCCATCGGCGGCGATCCGGCGCTGCGGGCCGCCTTCGGCGACTCTCACGAAGAGGCCGAAGACTGGATGCAGGCCTTCGCCGGCATCACCCGGGACAAAGGTGCGGCAGCCTCCCACCCCCTGGCCAAGCAGCTGTACTGGCCGCTGCCCGAGGGCGGCTACCATCTGCTCGCACCCCTCTACCCCACCAGCCTGGTACAGGCGATGCACCGGATCATCCGCGAGGACCGTTTCTCGGAGGCCGGCAAGGCGGCACGCGCGGCCCGTCAGGAGGGCCGCCCCCACTCCGAGGGCTATCGCGAGTACCCGGGCCTGGCGATCCAGAAGTTCGGCGGCACCAAGCCGCAGAACGTCAGCCAGCTGAACAGCGAACGCCATGGCGAAGGCTATCTGCTTCCCTCCTGCCCGCCCAACTGGCGCTCCCAGGGGGCACGCCCTCCCCTCGCCGTGCCGACAGTGCTTTCCGTCTGGCTCCAGCGCCGCCCCGCCCTGCGCGAACTGACCCGCAGCCTGCGCGAGTTCTTGCGCAGCACCGGGGACTACACCAACCGGCGCATCCGCGACACCCGCGCCGAACTGGTGGCGCGGATCTGCGACGAGGTCCTGCAGTTCGCCGCGGAAATCCAAGAGCTGCCGGCGGACTGGAGCGCCGATCCCAACTGCCGCCTGAACGCGGACGAGCAGTTCTGGCTCGATCCTTATCGCGCCGAAACGGACCCGGACTTCGCCCAGCGCCGCCAGCACAGCGATTGGGTGGAAACGGTCTGCCAGCGTTTTGGCAACTGGCTGAACGCCCGCCTCGGCGACAAGCAGAACCCCATGGGCGATGCCGAAAACCACGAGTGGAGCCGGGTGCTCGACCGGGAAATGCACTTCCTGCGCCTGGAGCTGGAAAACCATGACTAGAACCACCGCCCTGTTGCTCCTGCCGCGACTGCACGTGCAGAACGCCAATGCCGTTTCCGGTCCGCTGAGCTGGGGCTTTCCCGCCCCCTCGGCCTTCACCGGATTCGCCCATGCTCTGCAGCGGCGCCTGGCCGAGTACGACGTCCGCCTGGGCGGCGTCGGCATCGTCTGCCACAGCTTCGAGCCGCAGACCTTCCAGCCGCCGGGGCGGCGCACCCAGGTGTTCCGCCTGACGCGCAACCCGCTGGACAAGGACGGCGGCAGTCCGGCACTGGTCGAGGAAGGCCGCGTCCACCTTAAGGTCAGTCTGGTAATTGAGGTGCTCGAACCGCTGGACGAAGACCTGCGCCCGGGACTGGCGGCTGCGGCCCTTGAAGTGGCGCACGGCATGCGCCTGGCCGGTGGCAGCATCCTGCCGCAGTACGGCGCGCGCCATGCCGCGGAGCTGATCGACTGGTACGCCACCCGCGAGCACAACGCCGAAGCCTTCCGCAGGCTGCGCCGGCGCCTGCTGCCCGGTTTCGCCCTGGTCGCCCGCGACGACCTGCTCGCCGCGCACCTGCAGGAACTGCGGGCGGCCCACCCGGACGGCACGGCGCTGGACGCCCTGCTGGATCTTTCGCGGCTGAACGTCGAACCGGGACCGGACGATCCGCAGACGCCCGGGAAAGTCCTCTGGTCCATCCGCGGAAAACCCGGCTGGCTGGTGCCCCTGCCCGTGGGCTATGCCGCCCTATCCGAACTCCATGCCACTGGCAGCGTCGCCAACGCCCGCGACGGGCAAACCCCGTTCCGCTTCGTGGAAAGCCTGTACAGCCTGGGCGAGTGGGTCAGCCCCCATCGCTTGGGCGATCTTCAGCAGCTGCTCTGGCGCCACCACGCCGACCCCAAGCGGGGCCTCTATCGCTGCATCAACACATTCTCCGCCCGCCAGACATCGCACAAGGAAAACGCATAATGGCCAAGACCGATCTGAAAACCGCCTCCGTACTGGCTTTCGAGCGCAAGCTCGATCCCTCCGACGCCCTGTTCAGCGCCGGCCGCTGGGACGACCGCGACTCGGGCGCCCGCTGGAAGGCCGTCGAGGTGCGCGAGAAATCCGTGCGCGGAACTATCTCCAACCGCCTAAAGGCCGGCGCCCAGGACTCCGCCAAGCTCGATGCGGAAATCCAGAAGCCCAACCTGCAGACCGTGGATATGGCCACGCTCCCCGGCGACGCCGACACCCTGCGCGTGCGCTTCACGCTGCGCGTGTTGGGCGGCGCCGGCCGGCCATCGGCCTGCAACAACGCCGACTACCAGCAGAAGCTGGAGGAAAAGGTGCAGGGCTACGTCGAGGGGATCGGCTTCGCCGAACTGGCCCGTCGCTATGCCTGCAACCTGGCCAACGGCCGCTTCCTCTGGCGCAACCGGGTGGGTGCCGAGGCCGTCGAGGTGCGCATTGCCCACCTGCGCGAAGGCCAGGCCTCCACCAGTTGGACCTTCGATGCGTTGAAACTGCCCCTGCGGGATTTCGAGGCCGGCAGCGAGGCGGCCGGACTGAACGATTTGGGTGGGGTGATCGAGCGCGGCCTGTCCGGCAGCGACTATGTACTGCTGGAAGTCTGCGCTTACGCGCGGATCGGCGACGGCCAGGAGGTCTTCCCCTCCCAGGAACTGATCCTCGACCGCGGCGACAGCAAGAAGGGCCAGAAGAGCAAGACGCTGTACACCGTGGGCAACGTCGCCGGCATGCATTCGCAGAAGATCGGCAATGCGCTGCGCACCATCGACACTTGGTATCCCGAGGTGGAGACGGGTCTCGGGCCGATCGCCGTCGAGCCTTACGGCTCCGTCACCTCCCAGGGCAAGGCCTATCGCCAGCCCAAACAGAAGGCCGACTTCTACACGCTCTTCGACGGCTGGGTCCTCAAGGACCAACCGCTGTCGACCGAACAGCAGCATTACGTCATGGCCAACCTGATCCGCGGCGGCGTCTTCGGGGCCGCCGAGTAAGGGGAAGCATATGGACAGCTATATCGACATCCGCCTGCTGCCGGACCCGGAGTTCGCCCAGAACCAGCTGATGAGCGCCCTGTTCGCCAAGCTGCACCGGGTCCTGACGCAGCGGCGGACACAGGACATCGGCGTGAGCTTCCCGCGGATGCAAACCGAGCCGCGCACCCTGGGCGACCGCCTGCGCCTGCACGGCACGGCACAGGCACTAGAGCCCCTGATGATGCTCGACTGGCTGAGCGGCATGCGCGACCACGCCAGCATCACCGATCTGCAGTCCGTACCTGCGGGAGCGCAGTACCGGGTGGTCCGTCGCGTCCAGAGCAAGAGCAACCCCGAGCGCCTGCGTCGGCGCCTAGCCAAAAGGCATGGCCTAACCGAGGAACAGGCCCGCGAGCGGATACTCGACACGACGGAAGGCCGTCTGCTGAAGCTGCCCTTCGTCACCCTCCATAGCCAGAGCACCAGCCAGAACTTCCGGCTGTTCATCGAACACGGCGACCTGCTGGAGCAACCGCTCGCCGGAGCCTTCACGGCCTACGGCCTGAGCAACGGCGCGACCGTTCCATGGTTCTGACCATTTTCTAAGGGGCGAACTATAAGCTCTTTAAAAACAATGACTTGTATCTTCGCCCACTTTTATGGGTCAACGTGCTGCAGGCTGTACTTTTCCTTGCCAGCCAAGAGGTTGGCTGTTTGAATCTCTACTTCACTGCCGTGTAGGCAGCTCAGAAATCATTGAGGTAGAAGCAGATACCCATGTATCTCTTCACTGCCGTGTAGGCAGCTCAGAAAGTAGCATCTGAGAGCATTCCCAAGAGCGAATCCTTCACTGCCGTGTAGGCAGCTCAGAAAATGCTCGAAGCTGCGCCGACCCCGCCCGCAGGCTTCACTGCCGTGTAGGCAGCTCAGAAAACCCTCGGCGAGGGACAGGTAGACCTGATCCCCTTCACTGCCGTGTAGGCAGCTCAGAAATTCGCGATGCATACGTGGGCGCAAGAGAGGACCTTCACTGCCGTGTAGGCAGCTCAGAAAATGACAGGTCCGCGCCGATCTTGTTGTCCCAGCTTCACTGCCGTGTAGGCAGCTCAGAAATTCGCGGCTCTCTGGAGGCCGACGAGCAGCGCCTTCACTGCCGTGTAGGCAGCTCAGAAAAGGCTGACGTCCAGCGCTTGCAGCTCCGGCCACTTCACTGCCGTGTAGGCAGCTCAGAAATTTTTGGCATAGCAGCGCAGTTTGGGGTTGTTCTTCACTGCCGTGTAGGCAGCTCAGAAAGAGCGCAATCCCAGATCGACGAGGCGCTGGCCCTTCACTGCCGTGTAGGCAGCTCAGAAAAACGACTCTCTACGTCAAACCCAGTGCGCTACCTTCACTGCCGTGTAGGCAGCTCAGAAAGAACAGGTCGATGAGCGGCACCGCCCCGCATCCTTCACTGCCGTGTAGGCAGCTCAGAAAAGTTCCGGCCATTCGGCCACAGCAGCGATGGCCTTCACTGCCGTGTAGGCAGCTCAGAAAACATGTCCGCTCCGCTCAAGTCGGCGCACTTGCTTCACTGCCGTGTAGGCAGCTCAGAAAAGGACGAACTGGTAGTCAGCCAGGACCAGGTCCTTCACTGCCGTGTAGGCAGCTCAGAAAGAGTGGTGGAGCTTCGACGATGACACCATAGACTTCACTGCCGTGTAGGCAGCTCAGAAACGGAGAAATCCAAATGACCAAGTCCCCAAAAACTTCACTGCCGTGTAGGCAGCTCAGAAAACACCGTGATGAGCGCCCGTAGCATCTGAGAGCTTCACTGCCGTGTAGGCAGCTCAGAAAGGTCGCGCCCAGCGATGAAGGTCTGGGGTTCGCTTCACTGCCGTGTAGGCAGCTCAGAAAACGACGAACTTGTGCTCGCGGTAGGCGTTGGTCTTCACTGCCGTGTAGGCAGCTCAGAAAGTGGACACCGAAGAGAACTGGCTAGCCGAAATCTTCACTGCCGTGTAGGCAGCTCAGAAAAAGGCGGGGAAGTGCGCTGGATGCTTCCCCACCTTCACTGCCGTGTAGGCAGCTCAGAAAACAGCAGGCGTCCAGCGCTTCAACAACCATTTCTTCACTGCCGTGTAGGCAGCTCAGAAATCGCGGATCTTGGTGGACCCGCTGGGCTTCACCTTCACTGCCGTGTAGGCAGCTCAGAAAAGATCGAACAGCTTGACGGTGGCGACGGCCTCCTTCACTGCCGTGTAGGCAGCTCAGAAAATTTCATGGCGCATGAAGAACCAGCCGCTCTGCTTCACTGCCGTGTAGGCAGCTCAGAAAACAGCAGCAGATCCGAAAGCCACTGCGCGAAACTTCACTGCCGTGTAGGCAGCTCAGAAAAGAAACCACCAAACACACGCACCCCGGCATAGCTTCACTGCCGTGTAGGCAGCTCAGAAATGGCGGTATTGCAGATGGCCTGCAGCTGCTCGCTTCACTGCCGTGTAGGCAGCTCAGAAAATCAGCCGGCTGGAGCGGGCCATTGTCGGGCTCTTCACTGCCGTGTAGGCAGCTCAGAAAATACAGCCCATGCCACCCGTCCGCATTTCCGCCTTCACTGCCGTGTAGGCAGCTCAGAAAATCGCCCGGTACTCGGCACGGATGGAAGGCAGCTTCACTGCCGTGTAGGCAGCTCAGAAAATATTCGCGCTGATGCCCAGCTTCTCGCCGACCTTCACTGCCGTGTAGGCAGCTCAGAAAACTGCACGCCCGGATCATCCGCCTGGAAATACCTTCACTGCCGTGTAGGCAGCTCAGAAAGGGACGTGATGGCCACCGGCCGTTCGGTGCTGCTTCACTGCCGTGTAGGCAGCTCAGAAAAGCATGACCGACGGACGCACGGCGCAGGAACTCTTCACTGCCGTGTAGGCAGCTCAGAAAAAGCCAAGGGCTTTCCGTTGAAAGTCAGCCACCTTCACTGCCGTGTAGGCAGCTCAGAAAAAGAAAAGATTGTTTCAATAACGGAGTACGGACTTCACTGCCGTGTAGGCAGCTCAGAAAACAAAGGGAACGCCGTCGAAGTTCTTGAAGTTCTTCACTGCCGTGTAGGCAGCTCAGAAAGAAACCCTCGATCCCGCAGGTTATCGAGAGCCCTTCACTGCCGTGTAGGCAGCTCAGAAAACGGAACGTACTGGATGCCTTGCACCGTCGACCTTCACTGCCGTGTAGGCAGCTCAGAAAGAGTCGAATGCGCGATCCGCTCAACCCCTATACTTCACTGCCGTGTAGGCAGCTCAGAAAAGGACCTGTCGCAGCTGGCGGCCTGGGTCCGTCTTCACTGCCGTGTAGGCAGCTCAGAAAAATCATGTTCATGAATACGTCGCCGCCATTGGCTTCACTGCCGTGTAGGCAGCTCAGAAAATGCAAGAAGCCAAGATCGTCGAAGGCCCGTTCTTCACTGCCGTGTAGGCAGCTCAGAAAGATGAGGAGGCCGGGGCATGAACAAACTCAAGCTTCACTGCCGTGTAGGCAGCTCAGAAATGAAGGCATTACCACGTCCCCATGCGGATCATCTTCACTGCCGTGTAGGCAGCTCAGAAATACTGGCCTGGCGAGTTTCCGAGCAACGAGTACTTCACTGCCGTGTAGGCAGCTCAGAAACGCAACCCACTTCAAAGCATCGATCTTCACGCCTTCACTGCCGTGTAGGCAGCTCGGAAATGCACTTGGGAGCAACGCGACAAGCCGGTACCCTTTCCCACGATTTTTAAAGGGAATTTCACATGATCGAACTGCAACATATCAGCCGCCTGCTTTGCTCCGCCCTTGCTGCCGCCCTTCTGGTTGGGTGTGCGAGCACGGGCAAGGAGCCGCCGGCCCCTCAGATCACGCTCCAGGACCCGGAGCAGACTCCGCGCGAATGGTGGTCAGATGCCATGAGGATCTTGCGCGATGATTTGGGCATCAAGGGCATGAAGGATGTCCCGGTCGAAACCGCCCGGAAGTATGGGTTGATTGCTGGAGTGAGCGAGCCGGTCAGGGGTAATCAGGGCTCGATGGGTGACATTGCCTTTGGTGGAGTTGGGGCAGCGCTGTTTCTGATCCCAACCGGCCAGGTGATGGGCCCCTACCAACATGATCAAGCCACGGCTTGGGTACCTGTTGGAAAAGCCGGCAATATGGCCGAAGCGATTCAAGTCGCTATGAATGTCTGGAACAAGGCGAGAGCACGAGCCTTTGCTGACCCCAAAACTCTCAATATCAAGCCTAGCGCGCTACCGGATAACTCTCCTGATCAATACGCAGGCCTTAAGGAAGCATTTCTAAAACATCCCACACCTCCTTCTGGAGGGCCTGTGGATGGCCCCAGTTTTGCTCCAAAAGGGAAATATTACGGACCTATTTTCCTGAGTCGCTTTCACAGGCAACTAACAGTGGACGTATCAGGGAATCACATTGAGCGGGAAAAGGCTGTAAAGCTTCTTAGTTCGCAGCTGCCAAGCTGGTTTGTGATTTACAATTCTGGTCAACCGGAAGTCGGTAGAGGAATCACCCCGTTTCCACCCTCGGTTTTGGTGGCAGGCAAAGAATACACTTTCATTGGAAAGTAAGAACAAAAAAGCCCCGCTTAACGCGGGGCTTCATGTTACTGGAAGATGTTCCCTTTGATCTCCTGCTCCGCTTGTGACTTTATCTGATCGACATCGACGCCATCCAGCCGCTCGATGTTGCGGTTCAAAGTATTTGCTCGTGTCGAGTTATCAAAAACGTTTCCGAGCGAACTACCTGAGCCCGTGAGATTTTCCAACGTAGCGGTGTCGGGCGTATCGAGATGCCCCGTCGTATAAAGCATGCCTATCCACTCGGATAGATCGATTCGACTCCAGTCGATCCGGCCCAGTTGCTCAACAGTCAGCGCCTCGCAAACAGGGTTTTCGGGATCGCCGAAGTCCAAGCCCAATTGGGGCCGCCCTTGCTCCTGAATGATGCGGCCCACGACCGAACTGAAACAGCAATAGGCCTCGCGCTTCTCGACACAGGTCCCCAGTACCTTGGAAGCACAATAGCTCCCGACATAGGAGCACTGACGGGTTTCCTTCTTCGCGCCAAGCTCGAACTCTTTTTGCTCGCACTCCCAAATAACCTTGATCATCATGTCGGTAACGACATAGGCCGTATAAACCATGCCGACGAAGTTGACGAATGCTGCCGCTTGAGAAGTAAGTTGCATGCCGGTGCCCGTAGTTGCAGGCTGGAATATTGCACTGGCCGCCTGCGTGGCGCCCATTTCCACCATGGTGTTATACGTCTGCTCCATCAGAAACCCTTGGATTGCCCCTACAGTGTATTTACCTGCAATAGTATCGTTGAAAGCCCCTGTTGCTGTATTTAGTACATCACTCCACTCCCCTGAGATGAGTTCCGCTGCCCCATCGAAAAGTGCATTCTGAACCGCATACCAATATCCATCTGTTATAGCTCTACCCCCCGAAAGCGCCTCCACAGCAGAAGCCATCTTCAAACTGGCCATCGTAAGTTTCACATAGTCGTAGATACTGACCCCGTCGGGCGCTTCACAGCAGTCCACATACCCGCCCAGGGCTTTCTTGCATTCCATGCCCTCGCCTTTGAAAACTTTGCAGGTATTGGATTCCGATACATCCGTCCCTTCCCCGCCGCATTCGAGATCGTGCTCGGCGAACTGGGCCGCCTGGAGCATGGCCACGGCATAGGCGAAGTCGGTGCTTTTCGTGTTGCTGGTATCGAAGCACTCGCCGCCCATGCAGCGGATGCCGCCGGGGCAATCGATCTTCACGCCGGTGTTGACGAGGCTGGGCACGGAAACGTCATACCCGCAGTCCCAGATCTCTTCAAAGGCGTAGCACTGCCCCGATGGCCCCTGGGCGCCCTCGATGCACTTCTGCGAGATGAAGCCGCAGGAGGAGTTCTGCTCGTAGGCTTTGCACGTGTTGAGGTTGCCCCCTTCGTTCTGCGGGCACCGCTCCACCCCCTGGGCATCGGTGTAGCAGGCCATCTGCCCTTTATAAAAAGAACACTCGGCACTCACCGTGGCCCGCTTGCAGAAGGGATCGATGTCCGGATGCGGCGAGGCCGGCATGTTTCCGGGGCAGAGCAGAACGCCGTTCTCGGTGATGCAGCCATTGGCATCCTTCTCCGGCATCGAGGTGCAGGCCATCGACGTGTTGGAGCAGAAGCCGTCGTTGATCATGCCGAAGATCGGCAGGCGGTCCTGCGGCCCCCAGCCATTGTCGATAAAGGCCTTGGTCGGATCGTAGGTGATCTTGATGCGCGCATAGCCCTCGCCTTTGCGGGTGACCGAAGTGCGGGTTTTGAAGGTTATATATTCCCCGCCATTTTTAATCACATTGGTGACATCGGTGTTGGGGTTCACTTTCCAGCTGGTATTGCGCTCGCATTTGCCTGCCGTTTCCGGTGGAAAGACACCCGGCGTATGCGTCCAGAGCAACTGGTCGTTGAAATAGATCTGGAAGTAATCGTCGAACGCGGCATATTCAAACACGGCAGACTGGATCGCTTCTTTCGCGACCACCCGAAACCGCGTGTACTCCTCAAAGATGCTGCAGTTGCCGTTCCAGTAGTTGTCGCCGACTGTCCCCACCCATACATACAGGCAGCCTGTGCCGCACGACTGATAGTTCGGCTGACCCGATTCATATTCGACAACCCCGGCACTGTAATCGTGGACGAACTCGACGGTTCCGCCCTGATCGACCAGCCGCTCGCAGGTCTTGAAGTTGCTGATATGGGTTTCCCGAACAATGTTCTCGAAAACATCCTGGCGCGTGCAGTCGGTGAAATAGTCCGCGAATGCCTGCATGTAACTGGTGGTACGCACCTGATCGGCCACATTCAGCATCGGGTCGTTGGACAGGTCCGGTGACACGCGGTTGGCGCTTTGAATCATGGTCCGGTAGGCCTCGCCCTCCTCGGACTGCTCATCCTTCAGACGAGCATTGGCCTCGAGCCCCAGTTGGATGGTTGCGGTGTCATCCCCGAAAACCTCCTCCAGCGTGGCCGTCGAGGCCTTGCCGCTGTCCGGGAAGATGTCCTGAAGGGTTTTGTGCGGCTGGCTGTCCGGGAAGGCCTGGAGGACCTGCCTGCCGAGCTGCTGGGCCTGCGCCGCGCTGTCCGAAACAGCATCGGCCCAGGCGCTGTGGGACAGCAGGTTCAGGTGCAGGCCGATCAGGCTCACACAGAGCCAGCGGGCCAGGCGGGGGGAACGGAAGGTTTGCATAGGACGATATCTCGTGATGGGGATACCGCGATGCTAGAAAGCCGGATAGGGGGTTGTGTGGGCTTTTCCGGCGATTTTCTGGCTTGATTTGGCCTCTTGAAACGCGAAAAACGAAAGGCCCCGGCTGGAAATCCAGACCGGGGCCTCGGGCTCTATCTGCTGCTCACGCCGACTGCAGGACGGAAACCTGCGCGTGGGCCGGGATCAGGCCGAATATCACCGCCCAGGATTTCACGAAACGTGTGTCGGGCGAGTCGGCGCTGACCGTCCGAGCGACCTGCGGAGGGACTTTAAAAATCCTCCCCGAATCGATCATCAGCTCGTTGAGTTCGCGGCAGAAGATGGCATGTACTGCATTCATGGGTCTTTTCTCCTTGGGGTGATCCCCGGAATCCTCCCAGTCGGAAGGACTCGGGTGGATCACCCCAAGGGGTGACCTCGATCAGGCGTCAGGCGCAGCCGGGCTGCGCCTGAACCGATTTATTTGTTTTCGGTCCCGTACTTTTTATCCAGCCAGACTGCAACCCTGTAGCCAATGGCTGCAACGATGCAGAGTGTCAGGACAACGCCGGTGACTGCGTATGCAAGAGTCATGTCACTCTCCTTTTTGGGGGCCTTTGGGCAGCGCCTGAACGCCCGAGAATATCAAATCTGCTACCAACATTAGCATGCCGGTAACCAGCGTCAGGCTGACCTCCCAAGGCGTGGCTGCCAGACCAATCAGACCGACGAAGGCTGTCGCCAGAAGGCTACAGCCGACACCGATCAGGCAGCTCTGAAACCACCGGATCAGAATGTTCTTGAACATATTTTCTCCTGTGTGAACCACCCGACAGGAGAAATCCCCAACGGGATTATCCCGTCAGGGGTTATGGCCGAAGAAACAGCCCGGCAGGAAAGCTTCCCGCCGGGGCTGGTTCAACTCGCGTGTTTGCGCATGATCGCCAGGACGCCCTCGCGAACGTCTTCG
Organism: Azotobacter armeniacus; assembly: GCF_054779355.1. Lineage (NCBI taxonomy): Bacteria > Pseudomonadati > Pseudomonadota > Gammaproteobacteria > Pseudomonadales > Pseudomonadaceae > Azotobacter > Azotobacter armeniacus. Next base: position 30,866 of record NZ_BAAGYK010000139.1, on the reverse strand, counting down.
TGATCGGCCTGCAAGGCCGCGCAGCACACCTTGAAGCTGAAGGGGTGCACGTCGTCCGACATCACCCATTCAAGCGCTTCATGCCGGTGCAACTCGCTCACCTGGGGGTGAGCGAGTTGCCTCAGCGTCAGTTTCAGCAGGTACTCCCGCAGCCACTCGACGTACTCATCCGAGATGTCGTCGTGTACCCGCAGTTGCTCCAGCGCCTCGTCCGACATCTCGAGGATGTCGAGGAATCCCAGCTGGACCGGCTCCTGTCGTGCAGGGGCCGGCTTGCGCACGGGGCGCCGCTCGAACCAGCGGCGCCGAAGGATCACCTCCTCGCCGAACAGATCGAGAGGCGGTACTGCCATCGCTGTTTTCATTTCAGCCTCCTCAAACCGACGGAGGCCGCCCGGTAAGGGGATGGCCCCCTATCGGGTTGATTGGTGGTGGATCAGGCGACCAGAACCTCACGCACGAGCTCGAAGAGCGCCTGCCTGAGTCTGGATACCTCACCCACTGGGCGGTACCGGGTGAACGTCTGGCTCAGGAGGTCGGCTGTCGCCTTTCCAAAGCCCAACGCGATCACTTCGATGCCGCTGTTTTCGCAGCGCTCGACCATCTCCCTGGCCAGCAGGGGACTGTCCGGCGCACCGTCGGTGACGACGAACAGGATCTTGCGCTCGCCCTTGGCCCTGAGCAGTTCGACTGCCGCCGGCCACAGCGCTTCGGCCAGAGGGGTAAACCCCTGCGGCAGGGCACCGAAGCCGCCCAGCCGCACCGCCTGTAACAACCGTTCCCGGTGTCCCTTGATCAGGGCGCACCGCGTGACGCCATCCGTCCCTTGCTCAGGGAAGGCGATCGCCCCGGTCGATACCGACGGCAGGTTTTCCACGGCATGCAGCACCGCATACAGCGCGGCCTCGGCCTCGTCCATCGCCCTACTCATGCTCCCCGACTTGTCGAGGAGAAATTGGATGGCGGCGGACTGGCGCTCGGCCCGGGCCTTGCTCCTGAATACCCGCGTCTCGCCCGCCTTGAGCAAGGCGATCCGTGAGGTATCCAGGCGCTTGCCCTGGCGCTTGAGGCTGACCCGGCAGTCGACCTGCGCCTGCAGCAGCCCGTTGAGGCACTGCCGCAGCCCGGAGGACTGCTCGAGACCGAGCTGGACCCGGCGCCCACTGGCCGCATCGCTGCGCAAGCAGGAGCGCCCAGCCAGGGACAGCAGCCGTCTGGCGCAGGGATCGCGCCTGGCTTTCTGGCTCAGCAGCTCGGCCGCCTTGTCCCCCACCTCGGAGATCAACCCTTGCAGGTCGCCCGCGGTGGCTTGCATGGCCTGCTCGCGCAGGTCGTTCGCCTCCTGGCTGGGGTGATCGCCTGACTGGCAGCCCGAATCACCGGCAGCATCGTCGCCTTCAGCCTCGGCCGGGGTGTCACCACCCTGGCTGCGACTGGAGCCGCCGTCCTGTCGATCGTCCTGGCCGTCACCGGCCTGATCCCCAGCGGAGTTTTTCTGCTCGGAATCGGGTTGCCCCGCTTCTTCGCCCTGGCTTTCACCTTCGCCAGCAGCAGAGCCGGGTTCCGACGCCGAAGCGTCATCGCCCTCCTGCGGCTGGTTTTCCGGCTGCTGCTGATCCTGCTGGTCGCCTTGCCCACCTCCCGAGTTCTCTTGCGAGTTCTCTTGAGGGGGCTGCTCCTGCTGGTCGGCGCCACCCTTATCCTGCGGGTCCTCCTGCGAGGGCAGCAGCGCGATGATGGCATCGGCCAGCGCGAGGACTTCCCGGGTGCTGTCGCACTGCAGGACCTCCCCGACCTTTTGCATCATCCGGGCACTCAGTTGAGCGCCCAGCAGCTTTTCTTGCGCCTGGAGCATCACCGTGGCCGGCTGCTCCAGTTCCTGGCCGAGCACTTGCCTACGGCCCGCCAGCAACAGCGTGTCGTGGACGACATGCAGTGCCGGTTTTTGGGCCACCTCAGCCGGATCGAGCCGGTCGCCGAGAACAGCCTTCGCCAGATGGTTCAGGTCGCCTTCGGTGCCCGGGTACTGATCCATGCTCATCCGCTCGATGCGGATATCCTCGAGGATGCTCAGCACGGAGAGCCGGAACGGCACCGCCTGCGCCTCGCCGAAGTACTGCATGTCGGTATTGCGGACATGCGAGCACTCGTGAGCGACATACCCAAAGGACAGCTCGGGATCGGTCTCCGTGAAGGGAACGACCACCTTGGTCCCATCCGTGTAGGCCTGGGAGCCTTCGACGATCACCTTCACGCCGGTCTGCTCGCTCAGGTGTTGGGCGTAGACCGGCAGGGAGCCCATCAGGGTTTTCTTTTGCATCGCGATTCTCCTTTCTCACACAGCGGAAAAAGGGAATCCCCCCACGCGGGAGGGGACTCCCGCAGGGGGTTGATGGGCTTTAGAACCAGAAGCCGGCAGCCTGGGGCAGCGGTTCGGGTTCGGTTTCTTCAGCCGGCTTGGCGACTTCCGGCTCCGGCGCAGGCTCTGGCGAGACTGCAACGGGGCTTTCGGTCACCTCGGCAGGCGTGCGGACGGTTTCATCCACCGCGACAGAGGCATGAGGGACGATTTCGGCCATTACCGGCTCGGATACCGGAGCATCCGGGCTGGCTGGGGCTTCTACCGCTTGTTCGACGGCCTCTACAGCTTCAACGACAGGCTCCTGGGGAGCCGCCGGCTCGGTCGGCAACTGAACCTCCACCGCCGGCGCGACAACCTCGTCGGAGCCATTGGCGATGTTCAGGTGCTTGATCAGGCGCTTGATCGACTCCTCGGTCGAGAGCGACGAGATCAGCGTCACGACGGCGCCGTACTGAACGCCGTTGACCACGCCCGAGGTGGGCAGCGCCGCGAGGGTCGCCTCGATGTGATCGGACAGGCCTTTCACCTCCGAAGAGAGGAACATCAAGCCTTTCAGCTTGGTGTTCATCTTGCGCACGGTGTTGAGCGTGTTTTGCGTGACATGGCCACGAGTGGCCAGGCCGGTTTCCAGCAGGCGTTCCGCCGTGTCGGCGGTCTCGGCGAAGAGCTGATCGGCCAGGCCGCGGACTTGCCCGCCCAGCGTGCTGGACAGGTGTTTGTCGCCATCCGGCGCCACACGGCAGGCCGCGTAGCCGAACTGCAGGCCGGCATCGACTTCCGCCTTGGGCGTCGCCGACGATCGGATGGCTTCACGCCATTCGACTTTCTCCCAACCTTGATTCACCCAGTCGCTGACCCAGCGGTCATAGTTGGGAAGGAAGCTGCTCTTCAGGTCGTAGAATTGCGTCTTCAGGGCCTCCAGGTGGTCGACGACCTCCTGGATCTTGTCCTGTGAAACGGCATAGCCGCCCAGGAACTTGACCCCGCACTCCTCGACTGCCTTGATCGCCTGCCGCTTGATCTTCTCGAACGGCTTGAGCTTTTCCGGATCGATGACGCGCATCGAACCCAGCGAAGCCAGATCGGCCGGAGGAATCTTGCCCTCCAGCATTTCGGCCTTCAGTTTTTTCCGAGCTGTCCACAAATGGATGGCGGACAGGTCTACCAACAGAATCTGATCGAGGATCTTGATCTCGTTCGTTTGGATGGTCATGGGTGATTCTCCTTTCTCGATAGCGAAATCAGGAGGAATCACCCCCACAGGGGAATGATTCCCCCTCAGGGTTTGGGTAGAAAAATGCTTAGAAGGTGGTATTCCAGTCACCGCCGAAGACGCTCTGCGCGATCTTGGTGATGGCCAGTTTCTGCACCTTGTCGCAGCGATTGAGCAGCGACTCGTTCAGCGCATCCTGGATGGGATTCTTGCTGGCGCCCAGTTGGGTGTAGCCGCAGGCGATCCGCGCCCAGCGCAGCACGGTCCGGGTGGACAGCGTGACGCTGAGGTAGTGACCGCCCAACCCCTGGTGCTGACTGCGAACCGAGTTCGCGACCTGCACCATTTTCTCGGCCAGCTCCGACGGCAATTGCGGAAGCGCGGACACGAGGGTCTGCACTTCGTGCTCAGCCGCCAGATACGGCACTTCCCAGACGCGGAAGCGATCCAGGGAAGCCAGGTTCTGCTGCAGGGTCGCCGTATAGTGACCGTTATCGTCACCCTGGCCTGCCGTGTTGCCGCAGGCGACAAAGCGGAAGTTCGGGTGCGGTGGCACAACTTCGCCACCATTCTCGGCGATGACCAGAGGGCGTCCCTCCAGTATCGCGTGCAAACCCACGGTCACCGCGGGATCCAGCGTGTCGTACTCGTCTAGTACGAACACGAAGCCATGGCGCATGGCTCGCGTCAGCGGCCCGTCCACGAACTTCGTGTTCAGGTCGCCACTCACCGGGTCGGTGACCGGCAGGTTGTAGCCGGTCAACTCCGGCATCTCCATCCGGCTGTGCGCCGAGACAGTGAGGCAGGGCCAGTACAGGCGGGCCGTCAGCTGCTCGACGAGCGAGGACTTGCCGGAACCCGTAGGCCCGACGAGCAGAGCGCTATCTCCGCAGGGGGTATAGAGCCAGTTCATCAGCGGCTTCAGCAGCTCCTCCCGAAAGAAGTAACCCTTCGCGATGGGAGCCACGTATTGCATGTAGGCATGTCCGGCTTCGAAGGCGGGCGCTTGCGCGCTCGAAGCAAAACCGAACTCGCTCATGCTGACTTTGGTAGTGAATTGCATCTTGGTTCTCCTTTCTCAAATGCGAAGCCCGAAAAAGGAGAATCCCCACAGGGGAATATCTCCCCCAAGGGCAGTTTTAAAGTGGACTATTTAATTAAGCGGCGTTGACCAATGAAAGAACGGTCACGCCTTTATCGTTGTTGCTTTTCGTGAAGGTCACCACCGGCTGTATATCGAAGTACATCAACTCCTTGCACAGCGGCGACAGCATCCAGGGCGGGCAACTCACCAATACCTGAGTCGCGCCCGTTCTCTTGGCCTCGCGCAGGGCAATAGCCGTCAAGCGCTCGACGCGCTGATCGATTTGCTCTTTGGTCGGCGGGTCGGGGTAGTACAGAAGACCTCGGATCTCCTGAAACTCCCTCCAGTTGCTTAAGTCGTGCACACCGAAACTGGCGAGTTCCGGAGTGATTTTAAATTTCGTCAAGTTAATGACAGGTTCGGTTTTCATTTCTCGACTCCAATGACTTGAAGCGAAGAAATCCCCAGACGGGGAATTCCCCGCAGGGTTTAAGTTTTTTGAATTACCAGTTTTTAGGCTGAAAGTGTCGTCAGCTAGCGACCCGTGTCGAGCACGGACAAACATCAGCGCACACGCGCAGATGAATGATTCTTTGGAGAAAGAGCGGCATCGGATGGATGCACTCTTTTTTGAAATAACGCCCTGGCGTCAGCGTTATTTGGAAACAACGCCTGGGCGTTGTTCGAGGATTCTTAGGCTGTAGAGCGCACAGCTAGCGCACCTGTCGGTCGCCCAAGGATGCCCAATCGGACGGGGGCCTGCAAGCGTGAGCCTGCACGCAAATTTGCGAGCCCCCTTTCCACAGGCTAGCCATTGGCTGCCTTCGCCCTGGAGTGCGCCAGCCGGACGATGGCCTGAACGATCCCGTTGACGACCAGGTGCTGCCTGGCCCGGGTGCTGGCCACGTAGAGCAGGTTCAACTCGTCGACCCGCTGCTCCGGGGAGATTTTCTCGTCGTCGAAGAGGTCCGGAAAATCCTCCTCCAGCACCACGATGTCCCACTCCAGGCCCTTGGCCCGGTGCACCGTGCTGACGGTGATATCCGCCTCGTCGGGGTCATCCGTGGAGTGACGGCGCAGCACGGCGATCAAGCGCGGGATATCGTGGTGGTCCTTGAGGAGGCGGACCGTGCGCAGCATTTCCGGGTCCTTGCTCTGCTCCGCGGCCTCGGTGAAATCGGCGAAGGTCTTGAACTGCGCCAGCAGTCGCTGGTTGCGAATCCGGTCGGTCTGCTCCGCCCTGAGATAATGGACGTCCTCCAGGTCCGAGAGCTGGTAGGCGTCGATCCCGCCGTTCCAGTGCACGACCTTGCCGTGGCCGACCGCGCCGATGGCGGTCATGATCACCCCCACCACCGTCCGGTTGAGCACGGTGTAGCGCTCGCCCCCCGGCGGCAGGCGCGTCGACACCCGATCGCGCGGGCCGAACCCCACCAGGGGGCGTGTCTCGCCCTGCAGCGCGAGGATGGCATTGGCCACGCCGGCGATCATCGGCCCGAAGCGAAACGAATTGGTCAGGTAGAGCGCATCGGCTCCGGCCTCGATCTGCCGGTCGAGGGCGTTCTCCGCGCCGCGCCAGCGGTAGATCTGCTGCCACTTGTCGCCGACGAAAATCTTCCGAGCCGATTGCTCGGCGACCAGGGCGGCGGTGACCGGGTTCGAGTCCTGGGCCTCGTCGAACAGGATCACGTCGTAGGGCAGCGTCGGCCGGCTCAACTGGAACAGCTTGAGGTAGGCATCGTGCTGGCAGGGAAAGCTGTGCTGGGGATCGATCATCGCCTCCCACAGCCGCTGGGCCGAGCCGATGGTTCGCTCGATATGGGCGTCCCCGCCGGTGGCGAAGCTCTCCCCGTCGAGCCCGGCGAGCGCATGGGCCAGGCCGATCTCCCGGTCGGCGCTCGCGAGATAGGCGCTGAGCACCGCCAGGGCATCGCGCACGCTGCCCCAGTGGCGGGTCTCGAGCAGGCCCGCGGCATCGGTCAGGCGGACGTTGCCCAGCTTGTGCTGGTAGCGCCGACCGAAGCCGGGCCAGGCCAGCTGGTGGGAGGTCTTGCAGGCCACGTTGCGCGGGAACTTGGCCGCGCCCTCGTCGCGGATGGCGCGGTTGTAGGCCAGGTACAGCATGCGCAGGTGGCGGTGCTGCTCGGCATAGGCCACCAGGGTGGTGGTCTTGCCGCAGCCGGCGTAGGCCTTCACCACCAGGTGATTGCCCTCGTAGTGGATGACGGGGAGCTGTTCTGCTGTCGACTTCATAAAGGGTGTCCTTTTGCCAGGTGAGGTCGACGATGGTGGCAGGCCTGGCGGGCGCCGGGCGGCCTATTCCGGCGCTTTTGTGGCTTGAAAGTGAAGGATCAGGCAGGGGCAATGGCCCGCTGGGGCGCACGGGCCGCCTCACGTGCCGTACTTGGCGTGGCTCTTGGCCCGGCGGATGTTGTAGCCCTTGATCCAGCCGCGCATCTCCGGCGTCAGGGGCTTGGACTGCAGGGAGCTGCTGCGCCAGGCGCGATCCGGCGGCTCCTTGAGGAAGGCCTGATAGGCGAAGTAGGCCCAGCCCTCCTTCTTGCCCTTGGCGCGGGCATAGCCCAGCAGCTCCCGGTAGATGTCCTGCTTGCAGGTCGGCCCGAGCACCTGACGGCGATCCTCCAGCTTGGCGAGCTTGCCCGGCGCCACGGCCACGCCATCGGGCAGCAGGATCTCGTGGGCGCATTTCGGGCACTGCAGGCCGCTGAACACGAAGCCGCAGTGCGGACAGGCCTTGGTCTTGTGCTCGTGGTCCTGCTTGGCCTGCTGGCGCCGATCGGCAGGCTCCCCCTCTCCGGTGTCGAGCCGATCCGGCAAGGTGTCGGTCGGCCGTCCGTTGAGCAGCAGGTTGCCGGCGTGGTCGATGATGACGCAGTTGGCCTTGTCGGTTTCCGGAGAGGGGCGCAGCCCGCGACCGAGCATCTGGTAGTGGAGCATCAGCGACTTGGTGGGGCGGGCCAGCACCAGGCAGGCAATCTCCGGGTCGTCGAAGCCCTTGATCAGCATGGCCACCGAGACCAGCACCTTGATCTTGCCGGCCTTGTAGAGCCGCAGGATCTCGTCGACTTCGTGCTGCGGCATGTAGCCGTCGATGTGCGCGGCCATCACGCCGGCGGCGAAGAAGGCTTCTGCAAGACGTTTGGAGTGCATCACGTTGCAGGCGAAGACCAGGGTCTTGCGGTTCTCGCCCAGCGCCTTCCAGTGGGAGACGACATCGCCGACCAGTTGGGCGTCGCCCATCACCTCGGCCAGCTCGTCCTCGATCCAGTCGCCGTTGGCCTTGGTGCCCACGCCCTTGAGCGAGGGCACGAACGGAGCCCAGCACTGGGTCGGCACCAGATAGCCCTGCTCGGTCAGCTCCTCGGTGGTGATGCAGCTGACCAGCCGGTCGAAGATCTTGCCCAGGCCGCGGCGAAACGGCGTGGCGCTCAGGCCGATCACTGGCACCTTGTTGGCGCGGCACCAGTCGATCAGCTCGAGGTGGGGCTTGTGGAGGATGTGCGCCTCGTCGATCAGCACCAGGTCCGGCGGCTGCGCGGCGAGCAGGTGTTGCAGCCTGGGCCGTAGGCTCTGCACCGTGCAGATCTGGATGGGCTTGCCGTAGTCGGTGCACGGGTGGTCCGCTTGAATGGCGCCGGCATACAGGCCGCTCTGGTGAAAGCGGCTCAGGGCCTGGTCGAGCAGGCTCACGCTGTCGACGACGAACCATGCCCGGCGCCCTTTCGCCTGCGAGCCGGCGATGATGGCCTTGGCGACTTCGGTCTTGCCGGAGCCCGTGGGACTCATGAGCATTTGCACATACTGCTTGGCGGCAATGCCTTGCCGAAGCAGGTCGAGCTGGTTGTTCTGGTAAGGACGAAGTTCCATCGGTGTCTCCCTGCAAGTAGTGCAAACAGGGATAACACCGCCGCCAAGAATCCCAAGCGAAGATCCGGGCTAATTAACCGGGTTCAACTTTCCGGCATGGTCTGGGTCAGCTTGATCAACTCGACCAGCGAGGTGGCATTCATCCAGGGGCAGGCCTTCTGAAGCTGCCGGATGAACAAGGCCGACACGAAGAACAGATCGGCGGGAATGATCGGGACGCCTTTCACGCCTTGTTCCCTGGCGAACACCTTGACGTATACCCGCCCCTCTTTCTGCCGCTCCATCGAGAAACCCTTGTCCTTGTCCTGGCCGTGATTCTTGAACTCGCATCCCGGCAATACGCCCAGCAACACGGCGGTCACGACCGGCATTTCGGCCCGCGTCAGTTGCAGGCGGATCTTCTGTGACCAGTCGTACTGCATGGGGCCGTCGGCGTTGGTTGCATCGAGCGCCACCGTCGGGAAGCCCTGGCGGGTGGTGTCGGCCTCGAAGCACAGGGCGAACCGGCCGCCATAGACGTGCACGGAGGCATTGCCCAGACGAGGGTCCGGCTGTTCCGGTGCCGGCCTGGACGCTGTGTCGATGGCCGCCTCCGAGCCAATACCCGCGGCGCTCAGCACCTCGGCCAGAAAGCGCCGGGCCTCCGCATCCTGCGGCGCCTGGGCTATGGCGGCGACGATTCGCGCGCGGTCCTCGACCTGGAGAACCGCGGCGATCTTTTCCTGGGGGATTCGCGGGAGCCCGAGCTCGGCCAGAGCCGTGTTGATCTCGGCGAGGGTGGGTCGGGCGGACAAGGCGCTGGAATGCGGCGGCATGACGAGCTACAGGCCGGCATCAGCCGGCATTGGCCAGCGGCTCTTCCTGCGTGACTTCGAGCCAGCTTTCCACCGTTTCAGCCCCGAACTGTTCTTTCCAGGCCTTGAGCGTGCGCTGGTTGCCGCCCTTGGTGACCACGACTTCATCGGTGTAGGGGTTGCGGTAGCGTTTCGCCTCGCGCTGCCGGCGCGATCGTTGCGGCGTTGTGGGGGACGAGACGGCCTGCTGATACGTCTGGGGATCAAGGATCATGTTGATGTCGCGCAGGGTCTTTCCGTATTCCTGCATCAAATGACGAAGCCTCTGCTCGAACTCCAATTCCTCTTGCAAACCTTGATTCCCTTTCAAGGCATTGAGCTTGGCTTGCAGTTCGACGATCGCTTCTTCCGTGGCGCGAAACTCTAAAATCTTGGACATCTGAATCCCTCGATGATTAATCATGACTGGCGAGTTCTATAATACAGCCCGCTGTTGGGAAGCGTAAAACTTAATTGATTATTCCACTGAACTGCAACAGCAAGTGGCCCACAACATAACCCGCACTGGGCCAGCCCAAATACCAGGCTATTGTTTTCAAGCGCGCGTACATGGTGTTCTCCTCGAGGTTGATACTTTATTAAGCCGCTCGCTCTGGCAGGGAACAAAGCCTGGCCAAGAGTGAGCCGGTGAAGTCCATTTCAATGCAGATTCGACAAAACCCAAATCCACATCGGCCTATCAATCCCGGGCTGTCACTCGGTCGCGAAGATGGATGGCCACCTCGATCGTGAAGAGCAGGCGCTGGTGGTCGATGCCCTCCTCCAGCTCGGCCAGCAGCGCCTCGGCTACCGTTTCCGGCTCGCGCCCCTCCTGCATCGCTTCATCGGCCAGCTCGAACAGTTTCAGCGCGGTCGGTTTCTTGGCCGCTGCGTGCGGCGCCGCCGGTTGCAGGCCGGTTTGCTCGACCAGAAGCACGTCCTGCAACATCGGAGTTGCGGCGGGTGCAGAGGGCGTTTTGGCTGGCGCTGAGGGCTTGTCCTTCAGGCGGATCTCGCGGGCGGCCTTGGACAGGGCTCGTGTCCCTTGCGCACAGATCTCCTGCTGGCGCGTTCGGTCCAGCTTGGAGACGTGCTCGGCACCGGAAACGCTCACCTTGCCTGTTCTCACCGCCTCGACCAGCTCCGGGGCACCTTCGCGCACCACGCGGCTGGCGGACGAAACCGAGCGCGGGCTGATCCCCAGCAGCCTGGCGGCCTGCTCGATCCCCATGGCGCTGTCGTGCGAGGCCTCTCCCGGGGCCGAGACCTTCGCCTCTCGTTCGCGCAGTGCGGACAGCTCGGCAGCGATCACCGCCCGTTGGGCGATGGTCAGCTGCCGGCGGTGCAGATTCAGGCTGAGCACGAATTCGAGGGCGTTGGCGCCTTCGAATGGGCGCGTATCAGGCTCTCGCCCCAGCTCCAGGCAGGCGCGATAGCGATTGCGGCCATCGAGAATCCGCCCTTCGAAAAGGATGATCGGTTCGCGCTGGCCGTGGAGCTCTATGTCTTTGGCGAGGTTGGTGAAGTCCTCACCCTGCAGGAGCGGAAAGAGATTGGAGAACGGGTGGAACTCGAGTGCTTGAAGGTCCATGTCGAATGTCCTGAAATGAGGTCGATGCTTCAACAGGACGTTAAACAAGAACTTTCGCGGTGGGTGGGCATTTCCGGCGGAAAAGTGGTCGGAAATTAACTTCGGCAGGCGGCAAAAAGCAGAAAGGCCACCGTGGGGGTGGCCTTTCGCTTAGCACTGGCTTTCCAGGTGCTTGATCAATTTCTCGAGTTCGGCTCGATCGGGCTGTTCGCGAACGAAGCGGAGAGTGTCGTCGGAAAGGACCTCCATGACTCCCCATTCGATATCCCGGAAGGTTTCATGGGGCTCGGGGGGAGCGACCCAGTAGGGGAAGCGACGTATGACATACGGATTAGAGTTCTTCATGTAAATTCCCTTTCTCAGCGGTGTCTGAGGAGGATGCACCATTTTCAGCGGTTTTTATGTGAGCGTCGGCATTGTGCGGTTTGGTATTGCTACCGTTTCAATAGCCTTATGCTTGCCCTGGCAAGCTCCAATGATCAATTCAGCTTAACATGACATTGGAGCGATAAGGAAAATCCTGCTGGCTAGGCTAGACGTCGTGCGGGGGGTCTTTCGGCGCGAGCCACAGCGCAGTCCGGGCTGCGTTCAGGGCCTCGGCGAGGAAGGGTACATTGTCGAAGTTGCCACAGATCACGGGCTTCGCGCCTTCACGATCCGAGGGCAGCGTGAGGGTGACGTCCTCGGGAGCGTCCAGGTCGACGGTGAATTGGTAGTGAGGCAGAGTCGAGAGGACCACCGTTGCGATGGTTCCAGCGAAGGTTACGGTCGCTTCAAAATGGCGCCTCTGGTGCTTGAAGCGCACCTTCAGCACTTTTGCATCAGAGGCAGCCATTTTCAAAACCTCCCCGTCAGTTCAAACGCACATTTGCGATCGTGCTCTGTGCTGTTTCCTTTGCCTGGCTCAGCTGGGCTGCCTCGCTGATGAGAGGCAGCCGGTCCGACAGCAAGGCTTGCCGCGCACACTCCGTGCACTTGTTCCATAGCGCGGTGGCAATTACGTATTGGGCCAATACATCCAGGTTCTCCAGATCGGACTTCACGATGATCGTCTGGCGGGAAACCGCGGTAATACGCAAGTCATAGCCATTGCTGGGTTTGACAGTGCCGGCAGTATTTATCATTTCCATAGTTCTATCCTCAAATGCTCCATGCGAGGATTGCATACGATGCAATGATCCTCTTCCAAAACCTTTACTAATTTCGATAGAGTGTCTGAACAGACGTATTAGTTCAGGTGCATACAGATTACCACCCGGTTAATCCGAAGACTAGGCTTATATATAGCCTATGTGTTTTAAGTGATCCATGAAACGCACGGCAATGAATCGTTACGGGCATGTTTGAAAGCCTGGCTGGTGTAACTCAGAAAACATGAGCTGCCGGGTCTTTGAGGATCGAGGGTGATCTCGATAGGGCCATTGCTGAAAATGGCTATGAAGTGGCCCTGGAGACTATCGCGCTGACTGACCAATATGAATGCATTTCGCAAGTATTCCAACAGGTACGGGTACTGGACCTTTTCGAACTGGAAGTAGAGAGCGTCCAGACAATCGTTGCGGTTGAACGCCAGTTCCGCACCGAGAATGCCTAACTCACTTAGTTCATAGGCAGCGATCCTGAATAGCGGTCCGCCTGTGTAGGAATGCCCAATCATTGAGTCCAGCGATTTGAACGTATTTCTGATGTCCGCAAGTGTTGCGCCAATATCCAGTCCGATTACCGCTGGGTTGGATAGAACACTGAAGCTCAGGCTCAGTGGGGTCACGGGGGGCTCCTTGATCTCGATTACGAGCCTTGAGTGTGCACGTCGATTTCGGCCGTGTGCGGTCATTTCAGGCCATTTTCTGGCTTGAATTCGGTGTCTTGAACGCTTCGTTTTTTGGCGGCTCGGTGCTGAGGGTCGATCGTCGATCCCCGATCAGCTTCTCCTGGTTGGGAGAAGGGGCCGAATCGTTACGCGACGGTGGCGAACGAGCGCAGTGGCTGTTTGGGAATGCTGTTCGATCCAAGGCAAAGGCCTTTCAACCTGAAAGGTTGGTACTGGAGGCTATTTAAAATTCGACTTATCGAGGCGCCGTTTTTCGTGTCGCCGCTTTGTGCGCCGAGCGACCTGCTCGATGGGCTGGAATGAAGCTGTTCGGGGGCCGGTTGAGAGCCTTGCTGGCGGCTCTTTGGCCTTGGGGAGGGCTGGATAGGCGGGCTGTTCGGTCGCCGGGTTTCCGCCAGGCACGACAACGCCTCGCCAGGCACGACGATAAAGGTGGGGGAGGTAGAGCCTTTTCGGTTTTGCCGGCGAGCGCTATCCGGCGCCGGCAAGGATGGCGTCGGCCCTGGCGTGCAATTCGGCGCCCGAGAGCGAGGGATTCTCGATCTTGAGCTGGACCAGGATCTCGTGTCGTCGCAGCTGTTCGGGCATCCTGCTGTCGTCGAGGGGGGCGGTTCGGACCCGGAGTCTGCCGTTGAGCGCAGCCGCCGCCGCTCTGCCCTGCCCTCGCGGGTTGCTCCTCCTGGCCGGCGTGCGGGCGGTTTGAGCCTTGGCGAGTTCGAGGGCATGCAGCTTGCGCAGGCGTCTCTTGCGCGCCGCCTTCCGGGCCATGGTATGGACGAACGACATCTGGAGGTGTCGCCAGAACAGGTCGGCGAACCTGATCAACACCCGGGTGCGCACGAACTGGATGCCATGCTCGTGAACCGCAATGCGTTCGAGCCGTCGGGTGAGGTAGCCGGCTTTTTCCAGCAGCTTGAACAGCCGGTTCAGGGTGGCGGGCCGGAGACCGGCGTCGTAGGCCAGGCCTTTCTGGTTGTTGAGGCGGAAACTCCCCGTCTCGTCCAGCCAGCCGAGCACGCCGGTGGCCAGATCCAGGCGGACCAGTATGGGTTCGGCTGCGGCGGCCAGGTTGTGGTAGACCTCGATGCGAGTAATGCGCTCGTTGTCGTTGGCGCGAATCAGCCGGGGCAGCAGTTTGAAGCGCGTCTGGGGAATCGATTTCAGGCGTGCGAGCGCTTTCTTGAAGAACGGCAGCTTCAGCTGGGCCTCGGAAAGCCGTCGCTCGTGGCTCTTGTGGCCAGGATCGGGGCGGGGTGTGGCGCGTAGTGCCGCAGTCGGGGATGCCGGGTGCAGGTTCTTGTGCGCTAGCTTGGCCATCGTTTCCTCACCGGATCGGCGGCGAGGGAAGAGGCGGCTTCATCCTTGCGCAAAACTACAGGCGAAGTCATACTCCAACTCACCAAATGGCTGGTTGTCATTGGGGGTAGGACTTGTCGCGAAACAGTTGACCTACCCATGGTTCTGGCAGAAGGCCCGGTCGGCAAACCGGGCCTTCTGCTTTTCAGCGTCTGCTTAACCCATCCGCACCATCACCTTCTTCATTCCCACCGCTGCGGCATCAGCCAAGGCCGCAGCGCAGTTCTTGTATGTTTTGACACAGGTTCGGCGCGCATAGGTCAGGCAATCCTTGTCGCCATCCACGCGTGCAAACTCGAGCACCCACGCCTCTTGATCGTCGGCAGGGCGGATGATGGCATCGGCAATGAAACCAGCGCTGACGTGCGCTGATACGACTGTCCGGTCGAAGACCATGATGCTCACTCCTTGAGTCTCGAAAGGCGACATTCAATCAATCTTATCCATGATGCGGTATTTATAACTGTTGGGGCAAGACTGCATATTTTTTTGTGCAATTTCGTACATAAAGTGGCTAGAAATTAACAAGATCGCCACTATTTTGATTGCACACATCCCAATGCACCGGGCGCAGCTGGGCTGCGTCCAGGTGTTCGGCCTCGAGGGCAGCCTGTTCCTGGCTGCTCCAGACGGCTTCCGAATGACGCTCAACGCCATTTTCGGTATCGCGAAAGACGAGATCGAAAGTCGGGGCGTCGTAATGCGACGATAGGTCGCGGACCCGAAAACGGCGCGCGGAGGTGGATGGAACGGAGGGTGAAGAATGCATCAGGTTGCTCGTGGTGTGTGAAAGACGAATCCGTTCTCTCACGAGCTAGAGAAAACCCAAGCGAGTCTTCCGGTGGGCTTCTCCGACTCCAAATCTTGGGTTAGATTTTTGCTGTATAAAAACACAGTAAGCCCATGAACGATGAACGCCCACCTAATCGCTAGCCTCTCCCCCAGCCTGCAACATCAGCCTCTGCCGCTGGGAGGTCAAGCCAGCTGTGGCAGGGCAATCGCATGAAGGGGCAAGTGCAGCCATTCACTCCCTCTCCCGCGTGCGGGAGAAGGCTGGGGAGCGGAAAAACAGGCCATCGCAACTCATTTGCCCTCTCCCCCGGCCCCTCGGCTTTGGCCTCCTGCATCGCCCTACCTCCTGCATCCATGCAGTCGTCTCCCATGGATGGGAGAGGGAAGAAAGAAAGTTGTTCATGCGATTGCCCTGATGGTGCTCATTTCGTTTGCAATAGCTAATGGCTTCTGAATCTGAGTGATCCCCATAAAAATCCAGAAAAACCAAGCAGATAGTTCTTGAAGAAGTCTGCATGGACGAGCGACGTTGATTATCGCCAAACAAACCGACGTCCCATGATCCCCATGCAGACCCTCCAATTTTTGCACGCCGCACTCGCCGAGCCACTCCCCACGTCCATGCCCGCCGTCTCGAGACCCTGCTGCAGGAGCGCTGCCTGACCTTGATTGCGCTGGGGAGTTCCATGCCTGGCTCGGCCCATCAAAGCATGCGATTAAGTGGATCGACCGCCTGCTTGGCAACCGGCAGCTGCAGGCCGAGCTCGAATTGTTCTACTGGGCCGTGCTCCGCGCCCTGCTGGGCTCGCTCAGACATCCTCGATCTTGGTGGACTGGTTGGTGATCGATGCCGCCCGGAACCTCGTCCATCCGTGCGAGGGCTGCCGGCGTTGCCAGCAGCGCCTGCTCGAGGCGCTCGCGGCGATGTTACCGGCCGACTGACAGCCCGTCTTGGTCACCGATGCCGGCTTCCGGCGGCCTTGGCAGCCGGTGAAAGACCTGTATGCCCTGGTCTCGGCGTCGCCGAAACGGCCCGCTTGCATCGAGATGACGCGCTCGGCGCCCTGGTCCACCCAGGTCTACGCGGTGAAGCATGCGCCGCGGGGACGCCGGCACCGGCGCGTCACCGGAACCCTGGCCCGGGACAAGCGCAGCCGACAAAACGCACAGCGCGAAAACGAGATATCTCCTGGATTGGTGCTGCGGCCTGATCAATGGCAGTTGCCCGCCAGCCGATAGCCGGCCGCCTCAGCAGCGGCAGCACTCTCGAATTCGATGGCGTTCTTGGCTGAAATACGCCCGTAGCTCGGGCAGTCCGGGCGATGGTAGATCTGCGAGTCGCGATTTCCGCGCACCGCGCCCGGAGCCTTGGTGTCGACCTGCGAGGCGGATGCCTGGTGGGCGACCTGCTGTGGTGTGGTTTGGACCGCCGCGGCTCCGGCCCCATTGCGACCAAAGCTACTCAGCGAGACGAATACCGGTGCATGGTCGGAGACGTGGGAGCGGCTCTTTTCGTGACTCCAACCGATGATCTTGGGATAGTCAATGACCCCGAAGGAGGTGATCTTCAGCGGGCTGTTTTTGGCGATCCAGATATTATCGTAGAGGCTAGCGTACTTGCCGTCTTTACCGGATAGGGTGGTGCCGCCTTTGGTGATCAGAGGCTGGGCGTGCTGCTTCAGCGGAGCCCAGGCGGCGTCCGACGGCGGTAGGTTAAAGTCGCCGACCAACATCTGCGGGGTGCCTGGGTAGACCCCGCTCATCCAGGTCCAGTAGTTCGCCAGCTCCCGGATCTCTGGCGTGCGGTCTTCCACCCCATCACCGTAGAGGATGTGAACAGTGCCCAGCGCCAGCATGCTGCCGTCGCGCATCGACTTGAAGCGGGCCGAGAAGGGCTCGCGGATAAAACGATTGCCGCGATCCATATAGACCACAGCACCATCCTCGTAGGCCACGGTCTTGTCACGCCAAACGAAGGCGTACATTTCCTTGTAGGAGTTGGAGCCGATGGCATGGGATTTCAGGGTCGACCAGCTTTCACCGGTCTGCTTCTCCAGCGCGACCTCGAGCTTGTTCAGCCCCTGTTCGGTCATGACCTCCTGCACGGCCAGCAGGTCGGCCCGACTGGCGACCGTGGCCAACGCCGGAAAGCTCTGCTGACTGCCATGGCCCATCCGCTTGATGTTCCAGGAAGCCACCACGATGTCCGAGGCACTGGCGATGGAGCTGGCCAGCAGGGAGACGGCAAGGAAGGTGGTGCGCATCAGCATTTTCGGTACGATCTTCATGCGACGATCCCCTTGGCTTTGGCCGCCTGCAGCCAGCCGGGGAATTCCTCCATCAGTCGGTCGTAGAGGGTTTCCTCGCTGATGCCGTGCAGGTCATCGAGGGCGAAGAAGTTGCAGTTGTCGACCACGCGGTTGGTCATGTCGTCGAGCTTTTCGAGAATGCCGTAATTGCGCCCGGCCAGGCCGACGAACTGCCAGAAGATCGGCAATTTGGCCGCTTCAGTGATCAGCTTGATAATGCGCCGGCTGTCGTAAATGCCGCCGTCGCTGATGAACAGGATATAAATCGGGGTAGAGCTATTGCTTCGGCGGTAGAACTCGATGGTCTGCTCGATAACCCGGTATTCGGTGTTGATCCGTGAGCCCAGCTCCCAATTCCGCCAGCCGCCGTGGTCGGTGTTGATGAAGTCGTGGAAGTTCTGCAAGTTTACGCTGCTGAGCTGCTGAGGCAGATCGCCGAAGGCCCAGCAGTCGAGCTGGCCATCGTTGTCGAAGTGAACCGCCAGCGGCAGCAGGCGATTCACCACTTCCTGCACCCGGCCTTGCTTGTACTGATTGTTCATGGAGCCCGAGCCGTCGAGGATCAGGCCCACGCGGGCGCGCACGTCGGTCAGTCTGGCTTTCTCCAGGCTGACCTGCGCCTTCTTGGCCAGGCTCATCAGTTGCGGGGCTGCGGCAGCCACCTTCTTCTCGAGGGAGACCTGGCCAGCCGGCGCCGGGGCTGCTACGTCTTCCGCCACCTCACCGCCGAAGTGGCGTACCAGCGCATCCAGACCCTCATTGAAGCCCTGCAGCACCGAGTTCAGGCGCCAGATGCCGTCCTTGCGGTAGAACTCCACAAGCATGATGGCGCGCTCCTGGGCGAAGGTTTCACCGGCGAACGCGCAGGTGGCTTTGGGGGTGCCGGCATCGCTGATCCTGAACTGACTCGCGCCGAGCTGGCGCAGTGTGCCCTGGCCGTCGATAGCCGCGGTGAAGACGAGCTTGTCGATGCTGGCAGGGACCTCGACCAGCGAGAGGCCGAAAGTAGTCGGCTTCACCAACCGTACGCTCCGGCAGGGCGATTCCGGCTGGTTGAAGAAGACCATGTAGCGGTCGTCGGAGAGCTTGCCTTGGGCATCGAGGCCAAAGCAGGCCAGGTCGAGCGCTAGTTGGCCCTGAATGTCGAAAGTCACTTCTACGGAGCTTGAAGTGGTAATCGAGGACAAGGGCAGCCGCTGGCCCTGGATAAGTTCGAGCATTCAGAAATTCCTTGTTCAATCCAAGTAGATAAAGGTTTTGGTTTGATCCAGAGGAATGGCTTCATACCAGCCAGAGCGAAGCCAGTCCTCTGGATCAGAAGGAAGGGAAAAGGAGGCCTCGGTGTGAAGCCCCCTTTGTTACCAAGCCTGATTAGGCGAGGTTGACGCCGAAGTTGGCAGCCAGCGGAGCCAGGCCGCCTGCGAAGCCCTGACCGATGGCCTTGAACTTCCACTCTTCGCCGTGGCGATACAACTCACCGAAGATCATCGCGGTTTCGGTGGAGGCATCCTCGCTCAGGTCGAAGCGGGCGATCTCGGTGCCGCCAGCCTTGTTCATCACGCGGATATAGGCCTTGTTCACCTGGCCGAAGCTCTGGTTGCGAGCGGCAGCCTCGTGAATGGTGACAGCGAAGACCAGCTTCTTGGCTTCGGCGCCCAGGCCAGCCAGGTTCACCGAGACCAGCTCGTCGTCGCCGCTGCCTTCACCGCTGCGGTTGTCGCCCTGGTGCTCAACGTTGCCGCAGGCAGACTTCTTGTTGTTGTAGAAAACAAAGGCCTGGTCGTTCAGCACCTTGTCGTTCTCGCCGACTACGAATACCGAGGCGTCCAGATCGAACGCGGCGCCATCGGTGACGCGAGCATCCCAGCCCAGGCCGACATTCACGGCGGTCAGGCCAGGGGCCTCTTTGGACAGGGATACGTTGCCGCCTTTGCTCAGAGATACAGCCATTTTCAACTTCCTTCTGGATGGTTTCGCTTGGGATTGGGTTACAGGTTCAGGCCGAACTGGTTGCACATCGCTTTCAGGACACCGGCATAGCCTTGGCCGACAGCGTGGAGCTTCCATTCGCCGTTGTGGCGGTACAACTCACCGAAGATCATTGCGGTTTCGGTGGAGGCATCCTCGGCCAGGTCGAAGCGTACGACCTCGACGCCAGTGACGTTGTTCACGATGCGAATGAAGGCATTGCCGACTTGGCCGAAGCTCTGGCGACGCGCTTCAGCATCGTGAATGGTCACGGTGAGCGAGATCCTGTTGACGGCGGCCGGAACCTTGCTTAGATCGACATTGATGGCCTCGTCGTCGCCGTCGCCTAGACCATCACGGCTGTCGCCGGCATGCTCGACTGCGCCTTCAGGACTGCGTAGCTGGTTGTAAAAGATGAAGTCTTGTTCGCCACGGACCTTGCCGTCGGCGTTCAGCAGGAAGGCGCTGTCATCCAGGTCGAACTGAGTGCCGTCAGTGGCGCGCGGGTCCCAGCCCAGACCGACCAGGATCTTGGTCAGGCTCGGGTCGGCCTTGGACAAGGAAAGGTTGCCATCTTTGTGCAGGGTAAGTGCCATGGTTTACTCTCCTTAGTAGGGTATGGTTAAGCGTTTTCTTTGGCTTTAGTTCCCGCGTCTTCCTCTTTCCCAAGGCAAGAGCACGCAGGCGACGATGCCGATGTTCAAAGCGAGCAGAACAATCAGCAGGCATGTTGCCCGTGTTATTTGGATCCCCCGCTCCAGCGAAGTCCCCACTGGTAGGCATGATCAAGCTTCTGCTGGTCTTGGAAGAAGCGCACTTCACGGCACACCTTTACGCTTCCACTCACGTTCTCGAGCAGGGCGATAGCGCAGCAATTGAGATTGCCGCCCTCTTCGCTCACACGAACCTCGATGGGAAGTTGGCCGGGAGCAAAAAGCGTCACGACACCATCGGTGGCTTTCCAGTTCGGAACGCCTTCGTAGATAAAGGCGTAAACCAGTACGCGGCGGATATTGCGCCACTCCTTGCCGTTGATCCGCAGCCACTCGCCATCACTAACTGAGCCAGTGCGGTCATCACCCATAAGGTGAATGAACGGGGAGCTATTGAAGTTGCCGAAGGCGTTGCCGAGCGCCTGGATCACGCCCTTGCGACCATCCTGCATTTCGAACAGGCAACCCACATCAAGATCAACTCCGCTAGATCTGCCCAGAAGGCCGGAGAAGAACCCGCCAGAGGTATTGGGACGGTTCCAGTTCAGGTTCATCTTGATCTCGCCGAAGTCGCCATCGCTTTTCTTCTCCAAGCTAATGCTGGAGCGAGACTTGTCGAGGGTGATCTTGCTCAGGTTGATCTGGGAGGGTGCCGTCGGCGCGGGTGCCGGACTCGCGGTCGGAGCCGCGATTTCGACGCCGAAGTGGGTGGCAAGCGGCTTGAGACCACCGGCAAAGCCCTGTGCCACGCAACGGAACTTCCAGGCACCCTGGCGGCGATAGAACTCGCCGAGGATCAGCGCTGTTTCCTGCATGCCCTGAGTCGGGATTGGCGCTTCAATGCCACCAGTCACGATCAGTGTCAGATGCGGGAATGCCGCAAAGCGGGCCTTGTTCTCGTAGATCGTGGCAGTCAGGGCCACTTTCTCCACACTGGCATCCAATCGATCCAGATTGAGGCTAAAGACGACCCGACCAGATTCGGACAGAGACAGCTGAACAGCACCGTTGGCGACACTGGTCTGGCCGTAAAAGCACATATCGGCATCGCCGCGGGCCTTCCCGTTGGCGCCCAGCAGGAAAGCCGAAACGTCCAGATCCGCACCGGCTACAGGGGTAAAGCTGACCGTGGCGGTCAGTGGGCTTTGGGCGAGGGGCGCATTTGCGCCGGGAGCCAGCGTGGTCATGCGTTCACCGCTGCCACGGCTTCGTTACCCAGATCGGTAACGGTTCGACCGTTGCTGCGCTGGCCGACCGCGGTCACGTCCCAACCCGAAGCAGTACGGGTCAGATAAGCCATGATCATTCCGGTATGGTTGCCTTGATCGCTTAGATTAAAGCGGGCCAGCTCCTTGCCGGTTACGTCATCCACGATACGGCAGTAGGCGTTGCCCACCTTCTCAAAGGTCTGTCCCAAGAAGGAGTTCACGGTAAACACCAGATGCTTGATGTTGCTGGACAGTGCCTCCAGGTTCACGGAGATGGTTTCGTCGTCACCACTGCCGTCACCAGTACGGTTGTCGCCCGAGTGAGCGATCAGGCCGTCACTGGACTCCAGTTGACGGAACCAGACAACATCCAAGGGACGTTGGTTGGCGTCCACCACGATGCAAGAGGCATCTAGGTCAATCGCGGTATCGCTATTCACCAATTTGCTAAAGAAGCCGGATGGTTTAACCGGGTCCCAGCCCAGCCCCATGCGGATCTTGCGCAGACCCGTGCCCGCTTCCTTGTCCAGAGAGATCGTCTGTTTCTTTGCGAGGCTGATACTCATGTGGTACTCCGTTCCAGTTATGTTGGATTTTAAATGCGGGATACACGGAGGGGCATGACCGGACTTTCCTGCTGCACGCTATTCCAATGCGCGCGTTCAAGCATGTTCCGAGCCCATTTGCAGTGGGTTGCGGGCTCGCACATGGCGCCACCGTGCTTAAAAACCGCTGCTGTACCGTCACCGAGGATCAGGCGAGCACTGTTCAGGTCCTCCACGCTCACGCGCAGCACTTTGTGAACAGTTCGGTTCCCAAGGCGTGGCGAGTGTTGACCAGGTAAGCCTTGTCAGGACGGGATCAGGCAGGTCATCCGGAATGTTGGCGGCGAGCTCATCGAAGCTGGCGCTCACGGCTGAAGGGCGAGCCGGGATATGCCGGCCGAGTACGCAAGAGACAAATAGGAGGGCGCGCTTAAAGGGCATTCGGAAAAATCAAACAACAATGCAGGGTCCGTTTCGCTGCGGCTGACATCAACCTGCAATTTTTCACGCGCAAGAGTGGCATGAGTCATGCTTTCGGGATGCCGTGTTGATATCAATCCTTGACTTCTCCGCGTATTCCATGCCGCACTCTATCGGCCACAACACCTTATGTGCCGACAAAATAATTGATGGCACTTTGCTTGGCAATGGTTGATTTAAAGAAAAGCATTTTGGTTTCTGACCTTGATCCAGGGACTCTAGCCAAGCGGCTTTGTCGCAGTAAGAACGAATACCCAAAAGCAACGCTGCCACCTCGCGCTTACCTTACCAGAGATTGAAATTGCTATGCGGGGGACGGGCGAACGCTACCCTCGAACCGCAGTTGTTCTTTAGCAAGGGCATGATTTCAATCCCAGCCAGGATAATGCGGGCGCGGTACTGTCACGTTGTTGGCAGGTTGACGGAGATGTGGTGACAATCCCGGATATGAAACGAACCACCCTGCAGCACGACGCCCCTCCCTGCCACCGACGCCATTTCCTATGCCGGTTACCGCTTCCCACCAACCTGCGTTAGCTGCCCTCCATGGCAGGAAGCTTGAACTGCTCGCGCAAACGGACCTCTGCTGCCTCCAGGGATTCGTCACGCTGCTGGTGAGTGCGGATGAAATCGAGGGTGAACCACTCAGGAGCATTCGAGCGAGTAGCAAGCAGCGTCGTTGCCTTTGACTTGGCTTTCCTAGGCTTTCCAGCAGGTTTGTCCGGCTTGGCCAACAGGCGCATATCTTTCAGACTGATATCGAAAACAAGGTGCGTGACTGCGCGCCCCTGCTTGCGCTCGCTCCAGGAAACTTCGAGGTCAGAGAATTCATTGATCTGCTTAACAGCAGGCTCGAGTAAGTACCGCTTCAAAGCCGATAGCTTCTCGTACATATCCTCGATCTGAAATGTTTGCCGGAACTCTTGCATCGTAAAGGTGCGCTGCCCCAGTTTCTCGTATTGCAGCAAGAGCTCATACAGCCGGATTGCGTGTGGACTCGACATACGCCCGATGCGATCCAGGCGGTAGGACGTAAACTCGGCTTCTAGGCGAGTCAGGTAGGGAACGATCTCAGGGGCAAAACGCATTTGAACAGCCCCGGCGCCGTCAATATAGGTTTTGCTGCTAATCCAGCGGATGGAATTGTGCCGCCTGGCGCCGGTTTCTGGATGAATGTCGTAGAACGTGATTTCCCGCTCATACAGGGTGTTCAGAGCTTTCTTCAGCTGCCCGTACACCGAGTCGGGCCGCATACCAAAGAGTTTGCAGAAACGCTTGGCTTCTAGGGTCACATAGCCATCAGAGAGGCCTGTTTGCGTTTCGCGGGCCTCGACAATCGCGGCCAAGACCATGCGCTGCTCAATCAGGTCCAGTCGGTATCCCGCCTCGATAAGTCGATTGGATTTCACCACAAGGTCAGTTGTACTGGTATTCATCCAGACGGCACTCCTTAGCGTCTGGCGCGAATGCTAGATGCACTATGGATAGACGTCAATTACGTATATCCATAAGGTGCCCACTACTTCTCAAATAGCCAACCGGAAATGTCTATCCTTTACCGGAAATGTCTATCCCTTAGACCGGAATTTCCTATCCTTTAGACCGGAAAACACTATCCTTTAACCGGAATTTTCTATCCTTTGAGGCTCTGAAAGCCGCGCCAGCCGTGGCTTTCAGCCTTCCGAAAAGCTTTAAAAGCTTTAAAAGCCTTAAAAACCACGGCTTTTAGCTTCAGAAGGGCTTAACAGCGTGCACGGGGATTTTTGCTGAAAGATTCCCTCGCTTTCGGCCTGATCGGCCGTTGGAAAGCGAGGAAGTAGAAGACCGGAAATCTCTATCCTTTGGGGGGCTGATGGTCACCATCCTGGTGACCGGAAATTTCTATCCCTTGAAGGATGGATGCCGCCATTCCGGAGACCGGAAATCTCTATCCTTTGAGAGGCTGAAAGCCGCAACTGAGGCTAGTTCAAGCTACAACAATGTCCAGAAAACGAGCGCACAGAAGGACCGGAAATTTCTATCCTTTCGTGGGTAGAGCCTGAAATGGCGCGCCCTAGAGGCAACCACCATCAACCTTGCCTTGATCGCTGCCAGGAGAGGCCCCTGCTAATTGACCGGAAATCTCTATCCTTTCCCTGGGCACTTTCGCCACCTGTCTTTCTCCAGCAGCACTCGCACCAGTTCGATCACCGCCTTGTCGCTAACGGAGAACTGCAGGCCGCCGATACTGTTGAAAGCGCTGCTGCCAACTCAAATGCGATGCTCGGCACCGAGAAGTGCTCGATGAAGCCATCGACCTGGGTCCGTGGCAACAGCTCAAGACTTAACCGGTCACCTTCAGAGAATTCAGGAATTTTGAAGAAAAATTCATTACAACCTGAATTTCCACTTTAAAAAATGAATAACCGTATTATCATCTTTGCTATACCTATCCATGGCCGAGATTGCAATGAACGCTCAGACTGAATTGCCGGAAGAAAGCGCCAACTTCGTAGACTTCGATTCCCTTCTCTATCCCCCTCAGTTTGCCGCCGACTGCTTTGGACTGACGACCCGAAGGTTGAAGGACATCGAAGAAGAAAATGGGATCGAGATTCGCCGCGTGCCTCGCGGTACGGTCACTTCTAGGGCTTATACCCTGAGCGACATTTTTACTATCGCCGCCCTACGCCGTGCAAAGGGCTACACCAAGGGTTTGCAGAAGCAGATTGTGATTTCGACTTTTGTCCAGAAAGGGGGGACAGGCAAAACCACCACAGCAGTGAACTTTGCCATCTATCTTCAGCTGGTAGGCTTGAAAACTCTCATTATCGACAATGATCCTCAAGGTGACTCATCGTGCATGCTCGGTTACGACCCAGATCTGAGCGGTGCGGACCTGGAGGCTATGGGGGTTCCTGTTGACCGTCTTGTCGATGGCCATCTCGGTAATCTTGTCAGCCCCCTGCTCCGAATGCGGCCATTCCCTGGAAAAGCTCTTGCTGAAGTAATAAAAAAACCCTTTGGTGAGAACGGAGTTCACCTCATTCCATCCGATGGTTACTTGGACGATCTTGGTGTTGCCTTGGATGCAGCGAACAATAGCGATTTTTGGTATGCGCAATGGATTGAGGCTGGCAACACGGGAGGGCTGCCTGATTGTGATCTTTCCGTCTATGACGTAATCATCTTTGACAACGCGCCAGCCGCATCTCGGTTGACCAAGAACTCAGTCGCTGCAAGCGATCTTCTCTTGTGTCCAGTTCGTATGGACAAGTTTTCATTCCGCGCTTTGATGCGGTTACACGATTGGGTGGTTCGTTTCGCTCAAGACTATAAGCGCTCACCAACGATTGTGGCTTTGCCGACAATGTTCATCAAAAATCGAAAGCGACTTCTCGGAAACCTGCTGATCCTCAACGAGCTTTTCCCTAATAGGGTCACGGATGAAAAGCTGTACTTCTCCGAGGACTACGGCAAAGCGCTGGATCAGGGCGTCCCATTGCTTTTATGGAAAGGAACCACAGCGAAGACATCCGAATCCGCCCGGACCGTTTTCGGTGAAGTCCTCGAGCGTATGCGAGCAATAGCCTAACCCTAGAGAGACTGAAGGTGTTGCTTAAAGCAACAGAGCCGCCCCAAGTGGGATGTTGCTTGAAGCAACAGCTGAACATGGAGAACTTTGAGTGAAATCGGATGACTATCCAGGCCGTAAGAGAACCGTAGGAATGATGGGACTACGGGCGCCAGCAGCCGTGCCGCAACTTACGGAGCAGGTATCCAGGGCACAAATGCTCGCTATGAGTAAAGAAGAGGACAGCTCTTCTGAGTCGACTGTAGAGGCTGAAGCCACAGCTTCACAAACGACTTTGGCTGAGATCCCGGTCGAGGCTATCAAGCCATCTCCGTACCAACCCCGTCTGACGCTCAATGAGGCGGCAATCGAAGAACTGGCAAATTCAATCCAATCCATAGGCTTGGTCAAGCCTTTGATTGTTCGTCCTCTTGGACAGGGTGAGTACGAGCTGATCGGTGGGGAGAGGCGCTGGCGAGCCCACAAGCTCGTAGGTATCAAAACGGTTATGGCTTACGTCAGGCCGATGAGCGATGCCATGGGAAAAATCCTGGCGCTCACCGACAACGAGGGGCAGGAACCACTTACTGAGTATGAGCGGGGCCGCAGCTACGCACATATTCTCGCTTCTGGTGATGAGCCCAGTCAGCGTGCACTGGCCAGGCGACTGGGAGTGAATGTCTCCATCATAAGCCGCTGCCTACTTCTGATGGAGCTGCCAGAGGCTGCTCGTCAGATCTTGGACAAAAACCCTGGCTTGATCGGAGGCTTAAAAGCCAAAGAGTTCATTGAGTTCGGGAAAAGCCATCCTGACCTCCTCGTACAGGCTATTACCTCAATGCGTGATGAGGGCATCAGCCAAGTACAAGCCCTGCGGTGGATCACCAAAGCAATCGCTGAGCAGAAAGGAAATTCAGAGTCTTCAAGAACTATGTCGAAAGCCATCAAGGGGCTCGGCACTATGAAGATCGATGGCAGAAAAATGGTGTTGCGATGCGAAAAGAACGTGGACATGCAATTGCTCAGCGAGCAACTTTCAGCATTTTTGGAAACCATCAATCTGGATGGTCTTAAAGTGAATTAAGGGACATCGTGATGACACGGCGCGCTGCTACGGGAATTCAAGCTTTCCGGTAGGTAGAGGCTATATTAGCCTCCTCGACCTTATTGGGTGTGGCAGCCGCTTCCTCACTCTTGCGAGTCGGTAGGAAAAGATCCCTATTGGGTAAAACTTCTATTCGACGCTTTTCGTCGGGCCGTTTGGCTTGACGCGCATTACGATCGAAGTTTTTCAACTCTCTCACTTCGAAAGCATGTTCTCCAGCCATGACGAACATTGGAAGGTTGGCGTGGATCATGGCGTCATAGCGTGAGCTGTCGGTGAACCACAGCATGGCTCGTGGATGAGGCGCCACCGACTTTCGCTCTGTAAGCACTTCAGTGTCGGCCATGTT
This sequence comes from Azotobacter armeniacus, assembly GCF_054779355.1. Classification (NCBI taxonomy): domain Bacteria; kingdom Pseudomonadati; phylum Pseudomonadota; class Gammaproteobacteria; order Pseudomonadales; family Pseudomonadaceae; genus Azotobacter; species Azotobacter armeniacus. The sequence goes on along the minus strand of NZ_BAAGYK010000139.1, from coordinate 3,686 downwards.
CACCAAGGTGCGAAGCTCCTGGTATTCAGGGGTATCTTCGAGGCGAATGCTCTCGCGGCCGGCTCGGGCCTCGGCACTGGCCTGAAGCGTTTCGCGCACCTTGTCGACGGAGACCCGGCCGGTGGCGGTGGTGTGACCTGCCCAGGTGAACACGATCAACCGCGGGGCTCCATCGAAGCATTGGATGTGGCGCAGCAGCTGCTTGGTGCTGAATTTGGCGCCCAGCGCCCGGCGCATGAGACGTGGCCGCGCCGCCGGCACGAGGTTCAGCTCGAGGCGCAGCTTCTCGATGGCCGCGGCCAAGTCATCCTTGAGCGCATTGACCTGACGGACCTGCTCCAACACTGAGTCGCTGACCACGAAGTAGCCGGGGAGGCGCATGACGGTACCCGGGGCCTGCCCAAGGTCACGCTCGAATTCAGCCAGTGCCATTCGGGTGGTATCCACGGCCTCTTGCCCAACCAGGCGTTCGACCTGGAGGGTATCGGGGGTCCGCTGCTCGGTGAGCAAAGGGAGACGCCACACCACGCCGGCGACGACGTGCGCGGGCCAGGTGAGGTTGAAAGCATGCAGTGCGCTTTGTAAGCGGATAAATGCGTCCTGGATTTCTTCGTACATGAGGGGCCTCCTTGGCGCTAATAATACCATCCCTATACATTACCTGAGTGTACCTAACCCCGCCACCTTCCTTCTCAGCGCCATCCTTACGCTTTTTCTTCTTTTTTGCTTCTTTTCCCTTCTTTCTTCTTCTTTTTCCTTGAGTTGGGGCGTTGCTGTGGAGGAGGGGAGGCTGGGGGTATTACCTATCATAGGCATATAGGGATGGTATTATAAATAATGAAATCTTCTCCGTTTCTGAGTGATCAACAGAAATTTTCCCGAAAAATCAAAGAGGTAGGGCTTGAAGAGGCCTGCATGGGCGGGCACGTTGGTTGTCACCAAACTGACCGATGTCCCCATACCCATGCAGACCGTCCAATACTTGCACGATGCCTTCGCCAAGACACTCCTCACGATCCATGCCCGCCGTCTCCAAGCCCTGATGGCCGCGGTGGCCGCCCTGCTGCAAGGCCGAGCGGGGGTTGTTCTACTGGGTCATGCGCCGTGCCCTGCCGGGCTCGCTCAGGCATCCGTTGATCCTGGTGGACGGGTCGCCGATCGATGCCGCCGGCAAGCGGTTCCTGCTGCGGGCCGCGATCCCGCTGGCCGGACGCTCGCTGCCGGCCTGCGAAGTCGTCCACCCGCGCGAGGGCTGCCCGCGTTGCCAGCGGCGCCTGCTCGAGGCGCTCGCGGCGATGTTGCCGGCCGGCTGCAGGCCCGTCCTGGTCACCGATGCCGGCTTCCGGCGACCCTGGTTCCAGGCCGTCGAAGCCCGGGGCTGGCATGACGGACGTCGGCCGCGTGCGCAATCGCGACCTGTGCCGGCTCGACGAACGGCCCTGGCAGCCGCTGAAGGACCTGTATGCCCTGGCCTCGGCGTCGCCGAAACGTCTTGGCGACATCGCGATGACGCGCTCGGCGCCCTGGTCCACCCGGCTGTACGCCGTGAAACAGGCGCCGCGGGGGCGCCAGCACCGGCGCGTCACCGGAGCCTTGGCCCGGGACAAGCGCAGCCGGCAAAGCGCGCAGCGCGAAAGCGAGCCCTGGCTGCTGGCCAGCAACCTGCCCGAGGCGCAGTGGAATGCCGCGCAGGTCGTGGCGATCTACCAGCGGCGCATGCAGGTCGAGGAGGGCTTCCGCGACCTGAAGAGCCATCGGCTGGGGCTCGGCCTGGGGCTGCATCGAAGCCGCTGCCCGCGGCGCATCGAGATCCTGCTGCTGATTGCCGTGCTGGCCAACTACGCACTGGGCCTGCAGGCACAGGAGGCGGGGCATGAACGGCGTTTCCAGAGCAACAGTCTCAAGGACAAGCACGTGCTGTCGCTGTGGCGGCTGGGACTGGAGTATGCACGCTGTTACGCGGGAACCATTTCCCGGGAGAGGCTGCGGGAGCTGGAGTTGGCCCTGCGGCGGGAGGTCCACCGGCAAGCGCAGGAACTGGGGTGATTTTGTGGGGATCATTCAGCCTCTGCTCGCATCCAGCCGGTCTTGCGTGGCTCGTTGCCCAGCAGGCCATCGAGGAACAAGCCGGCAGAGGCCGCCACTCGCTCCTGGGTAAACAGGGGGCGCATACGCGCCTTGACTTCGCGTAGCGATGAAGCCCTCAGCTCCAGGGTTGTCTCGATCGATGCACTTGTCATCCGGTCTCTCCCAGGCAAGGGAATACATCATGGCGACGCGAGAGAGGCAATACATGTGCTTGTGATTAATTTGAATACCGGCCAACCGCAGCAGGACGTGTAGGCATCGATAACCAAAGCGCCGACGCTGTTGCGCCAGTTCAATTAAGGAAATCCTTATATGGACGCCTCCCGGAACTCAAGAGGTAGGCCACTGGCGCTCAGGTAGGAGCAGTCTTATATCCGGCCTTCCATGGGCGTTGCCGCCCGGGCCATTCTGTAGTTCGCGCAGCGGGGGCCAAGCGCTCAACCTCGCTCACTTCGTTCGCTGGGCGAGCCAAAGCTACGCTTTAGCTCGCCGGTTAGCTTAATCGTTCTGCCGCCTCTTCGGCCGGCAAGAAGAAGCGGCTGTTTGTTTGAATCCCGTAAGCAGGAGACATTATGAGCAACTCATCAGACACCATAACAAGACGATCGCTCATCATCACCAGCGCAACGGCACTGGCAGCACTGGCGATCGGCTGTGCACACACCGAAGCATCCGACTCGCCAGAGAAGAGAAGGGGCGAGACGGGTGCACAGCAACCTGCCGCTTCTGACACCAACGTCCGCGCGGTTCTGGATCGCGCCGTCGAGAGTTTCTTCAGTGGCTGGGCGACTGGCGACTGGGAGCCGTACCTCGCCATGCTTGCGGACGACTTCGTGTTTCAGTTCCCGATCGGCCCGTACCGGGGACGCCACACCGGACCCGATGCCAAACAGAAGTTGATGGCATGGGCGCGTGAGCATGGCACGGCGGGTAACCGTATCACGCAAAGCGACGTCGACCTGCAGTTCTACGACGGCGATTGGGTGGTGGTGTGCGACCGTGGCATCGGCAATATCGGGGGACTGCCATATGACGGTCTGCACGCCATATTCATGAAGGCGAGGGGGGGCAAGATCGTCGAGTACCGTGAGTACATGGGCGACATCCGGTCATGATCGAGATCGCTCTGCGTCGAGCCGCTGGCTTGTTCGCAATGAACCTTGCTCCGCCAGGGAGCCTAAACGGTAACCCGTTGCCACGTGGGCACGGGCCGTCTCGACGGCTTGGTGGGCGCTTTTGCCCGGACGGAAGCCGTAGCTGAAGTCCGAGAAAAACGGGTCGAAGATAGGCGTGAGCTGTTGCAGCAAGGCTTGCTGAATCAGGCGATCCACGACACTGGGAATACCCAGTTGCCGGGTGCCGCCCCGCGGTTTGGGAATTTCAACCGCCCGCACTGCCTGGGGATGGTACTCACCGGCCAGCAGCCTGGCTTTGAGGATTGGCCAGTACTGTTTCACGTAGCCCGCCAAGTCGGCGACCGTCATGCCATCGGCGCCCGGCGCTCCCTTGTTGCTGACTACGCGCTGATATGCACGCTTGAGGTTGACCGGGGCAAGCACCCGTTCCATCAGCGTGTCCGGCTCCGCGTTCGTCCACGT
>NZ_BAAGYK010000138.1:0-4364 GCF_054779355.1 Azotobacter armeniacus | reverse complement strand
CGCCGCGTGTTCACGCGCTACGACAAGCTTGACCTCATGTACGCCGCCTTCATCACTGTGGCTCTTATCGCTGAGGTCCTACGTTAGTGTTAACAGGCCCTAGCGCAGTTTCACCCTATTCAGATTCGCCTTTTGGGGGCGATCAGGATAACGTTGCGGCGTGCGGCGCCCTGATAATGATCTGAGGCTGAGTGATCCCCACAAAATCACCCCAGCGCAGCCTCTCCCGGGAAATGTCTCCCGCATAAATGCGTGCATACTCCAGTCCCAGCCGCCACAGCGACAGCACGTGCTTGTCCTTGACGCTGTTGCTCTGGAAGCGCCGCTCGTGCCCCGCCTCCCGCGCCTGCAGACCCAGCAGGCACAGCGCGTAGTTGGCCAGCACGGCAATCAGCAGCAGGATCTCGATGCGCCGCGGGCAGCGGCTGCGATGCAGCTCCAGGCCGATCCCCAGCCGATGGCTCTTCAGGTCACGGAAGCCCTCCTCGACCTGCATGCGCCGCTGGTAGATCGCCACGACCTGCGCGGCATTCCACTGCGCCTCGGGCAGGTTGCCGGCCAGCAGCCAGGGCGCGCTCTCGCGCTGCGCCTTTTGCCGACGGCACTGTGCACTCCCATGTCCATTTCCATCTGGCGCTGCATGGAGCGGGAGCCGTTCACCTCCACTCCCATTCCCAGTCTCATGGGACCGATACGAGCAAATGACGGGCAGAGTCTTTCCGAATCCTGCGGGCTCTCTTATCGGTTCTTGAGCCGCCGCGAGCGTCCCGAGGCCGCGCGCTCCTGCTCGATGCCGCTGTAGTAGATGTCCTGGGTAGTGCTGGCCTTGGCATGGCCCAGGTCGTCCTGCAGGTGCTTGAGTGGCCGATGCGGCGCGTCGTAAGTGGCGCTAGTATGGCGCAGCCAGTAGGTGCTGGCTGCGCGCAGGCTGGAGATCTCCCTTTCGCTGCGGCCCTCGGCCTGCATCCGCTTGACCGCGGTGTCAAAGCACTTCTGTACGATGTTGCGGATCTGCCGATCGGTCAGCCCGCTGCGGCCGTCCAGCTTCAGCAGCAGCGGCGTAGATTCGCCAGGCTGGGGCAGCGGGGTCAGGTTGCGCGAGATGCGGTAACGCTTGAGGTAGCCGAGCAATTCGCTACTGACCGAGACTCGCCGCTCCTTGCTTCCCTTGCCGACGGTCACATACCACCAGGCGCCACTGGCGTCCTGCTGGAAGGACTGCATGGTTGGACTCCACTCAGGGCGACCGGCCAGTTCGGAGGTGCGCAGGTACAGGGAGAACAACGCGGCAACCACGAACAGGGTGCGCTCGTGCCGCTCCGGGTCCTGGTGGGCCATCCACTCAGCGGTCTCGATGACGAACGCCCACTGCAGCGGGTCCAGCACCTTGCCGCTGATCGGGGACGCATGCTTCTGGAAGAAGCGGCTCGGTTCCTTGATGGCGCGAAACGGGTTGCCGATCAGCGCGTCTTGTTCGTTCAGGAAATCGTAAAAGGAACAGCAGATAGCGAAGGTCTGCTTCAACGATCCCGGGGTGAGCGTGTAGTGCTCCGGGATCTGGCGTGGCATGCCGGTCTCGTCGGCGAGCTTGCGGGCGGCCTTGCTGCCGAGGATCTCGTAGGGGCGCCATTGCGGATTGGGGACGAACTCGCCGGGCTCCTCGCCGGCGATGAAGCGCCGCCGTACTGCTTGGCCGACCCATTCCGTGTCCGGCTCGCGGGTGAACTCCAGGAAGGTCTCGGCGTCCTGGCGTGCCAGCTTCAGGACCGAACTCCCCTTCCGCAGCCAGCTCCACAGCAGCAGACGTTCCACCTGGATCCGGTATGCCTTGTAGGTGGTTTCCCAGCCGGCATAGGAATGCAGGAAATCCCGCGTGTGCAGGTAATCGTCTTTGGCCGGAATCCCGGGTTCGAGCTTGTTCAGAAAACGTACGACGAAGCGGTTTTCGAAGGTCAGGCTGCTTGTGGACAAGCCGAGGAAACGTGCGTAGGTGTCGAACAGCGGCTGGGGTGCGAGTTCGGTCATTGGTAGGAGTATCGATTGGATGATGATAGTAACTGTATTTGTTCCGATTATAAGCATAATCGGTATTTATACGATACTGTCAACACTTGCGATAATCCTCGCAGAATTCGGAAAATTGTACGCTAATAGAGCAAGCCAGACTGGAAACTGCAGATTTCAGCTCAGTTCTCTGCGGAGGAGCAATAAAACGTTAATGCAACTTCAAACGGGGTTCAGTGCTTCGGCCGATGTGCTCACCGAGAATCAGCAGACCGGTGCGAAAGAAGCCGTAGAGTGTCATCTGATGCATGCGGTAGAGCGAGAGGTAGAACATCCGTGCCAGCCAGCCTTCCAGTTTCACCCTACCTATCAGATTGCCCATCAGGTTACCGACGGCACTGAAGCGTGACAGCGATACCAGCGAACCGTAATCCTTGTAGCGGTATTCCGGCAGCGGCTTGCCAGCCAGGCGCAGCGTTAGCGACCTAGCCAGCAGAGCGGCCTGCTGGTGTGCTGCCTGGGCACGCGGCGGCACGTTCTGCCCGCTGCCATCGCTAAGCGGACAGGCAGCACAGTCGCCAAGGGCGAAGATGGCATCGTCCAGAGTTGTCTGCAGACTGGAACGCACCAGCAACTGATTGGTCCGGTTGCTTTCCAAGCCATCCAGGTCCTTGAGGAATTCTGGAGCCTTCACGCCGGCGGCCCAGACCTTGAGGCTGGCGGGAATGCCCCGACCATCGCTGATGGTTATGCCATTGGCGCCCACTTCCTTCACCGTGGAGGCAAGGAGAACGGTTATTCCGAGCCTTTCCAAAGTGCGGTGCACTGCCTCACCGAGGTGCTCGGGCAGCGTCGGTAGCACTCTGGAGCCGGCCTCGATCAGGGTGATCTTCATATTCTGCGGCTGGATGCCTTTCAGGCCGTAGGCGGACAGCTCCTGCGCCGCATTGCGCAGCTCGGCGGCCAGCTCGACCCCGGTGGCGCCAGCACCGACGATGGCTATGTTGATCTGGGTATTGTCGTTTGGGAGGGCATGAGCGCTCAGGTAGTGGCTCAGAAGCTGCTCGTGGAAACACTTGGCCTGCTCGGTTGTGTCGAGAAGGATGCAATGCTCGGCGACGCCTTGGGTGCCGAAGTCGTTGGTCTGGCTGCCGATGGCGATAACCAGAGTGTCGTAGTTCAGGCTGCGCGCCGGCACCAGTTCGCAACCCCCCTTGCCGGAAACGGCGGCCAGTTGGATCTGTCTGGCGGCACGATCCAGACCGCAGAAGCGGCCGATCTGGAACTCGAAGTGGTTCCATTTCGCTTGGGCGATATAGTTGAGTTCATTTTCCGACGAGTTCAGCGAGCCCGCCGCGACCTCGTGCAGCAAGGGTTTCCAGATATGGGTGAGATGGTCATCGACCAGGATGATCTCGGCCTTGCCGCGCTTTCCCAGGATGCGGCCAAGACGCGTGGCGAGTTCAAGCCCGCCAGCCCCGCCGCCGACGATAACGATACGATGGGTCATGACAATACACTTGCTCTCGTCGATCTTGAATGATCCAGTATACGCAATAGAGATCGAGGCTTCTTTTCATGTAGCCGGCTTAGGGGTGTTGACGTTTCGAGCCAGAGGGGTCGATGAGGACGGGAAAGCCTGCAAAATCAAGGTTCCCACAGCGTCCCTCCGCAGGCTGGCAATGCCCCGATCGATGCTCACCGACGAGCTCTGGTCGAAGCTGGAAAAAGTTCTGCTCCAGCAATCCATCTACCAAAAGCCGGATCTGCGCATGACGGTCGAGGGCATGCTCTACCGGATGCGCGTGGGCTGCCCGTGGAGAGACCTGCCTAGCGCCTTCGGATGCTGGAACTCGGTCTACTGGATTGCCCGTGGCGTTCGAGATCACCGGGGGCGAGGTCAACGACTGTAGTTCGGCCCCCGAGCTGATTGCGCAACTGGAGTCGTTCAAGGGACAGCGAGACTTGCCGCGCCAGCCTCGCAAACGCGGAGGAAGCGCGAAGCGACGTGGCTTGTCCGCCGAGCAAACTCCTGTCCGGGTGGTGCGGGATCGCAGCGGCCAACAGGCCGACTTTCAGTTGGAGAAGCTCGATGCGCTGTATGTCGGGGAGCGGCTACGGCTTCTGATCGATGCCGATGCGATTCTTTGCACCGACAGTGCTGCCGTTTATTCCCACTTCGCCAAGGCGCAAGGCATTACCCATCGACAGGTCAATCCGAGTCATGGACGCAGGGTCATAACAATAGGTTGCATGGTTATTAACGCGGCAATCAAATTCACGATATAAAGGGACATGAAAAAGATCGATGCCCGAAAGCTCTCTCGAGAAACTCAGGACCAGATGCGACGCCTGGCCAT
>NZ_BAAGYK010000137.1:21881-26001 GCF_054779355.1 Azotobacter armeniacus | reverse complement strand
CGGCTATCAGGGCCGCGCGGAGCAGACCGCCGAGCGCTTCGTCGCCAACCCGTTCAAGCCGGGCGAACGCCTGTACCGCACCGGCGACCGGGTGAAGCTGCTGGATGACGGCAGCCTGGAATTCCTGGGGCGGGTGGACGATCAGGTCAAGGTGCGCGGCTACCGGGTGGAGCTGCGGGAGGTGGCGCAGGCGCTGCAGGCGCAACCCGATATTGCGGAGGCGGAGGTTATCGCCAGGGAAAGCGAGGATGGACGGACGCAGCTCCATGGCTACGTGGTATCCCGCAGCGCCGGGCCGGTCGATCTCGGCCTGTTGCGCGAGACGATGGCCAGGACCCTGCCCGAGTACATGGTGCCCGCAGCGATCATGCAGCTTGACGCCTTGCCGTTGACAGCCAACGGCAAGGTCGATCGCAAGGCCTTGCCCGAGCCGGGACAAGCCGAAGCGAAGCGCCATGAAGCCCCGCAGGGGGAGGTCGAGCAGGCGTTGGCGGAGATCTGGGCGCAGGTGCTGCGCGTGGAGTGCGTCGGCCGCCACGACAACTTCTTCGAGCTCGGTGGCGACTCCATCCTTACGTTGCAAATCATCGCGCGGGCCAGAAAGCGCGGCCTCAGGTTCACGCCCAAGCAGTTGATGGAGCTGCAGACCGTCGCCGCGCTCGGGACGGTTACGTCAGTCACGGAAAGCGCGGCGCCGGCAGTGGCCCCGGTTCGGGAAGAAGCCGCGGGTGAGGCCTTCGATTTGCTTCCCGTGCAGCGCTGGTTCTTCGAGCAGCGCTTCGACGAGCCGCAGCACTGGAACCAGTCGGTGCTGCTGACCGCCACGGAGGCCGTGGACCCCCTGCGGCTGCGGCAGGCCGTGGAGCAGGTCGTCGCCCATCACGACGCGCTGCGCCTGCGCTTCGACGAGCAGCAGGGCGCATGGCGGCAAACCTATGGAGCGGCGCGTGACCTGGTCAGCTTCGAGCGCATCGATCTTGGCGGCGAGCAGCAGGCGGCCGCCGCCATCAGCCGAACTGCCGACGCCGCCCAGCGCAGCCTGAGCCTGGCACAACCCTTCAAGGCCGTGTGGATGGATCTGGGGCCGGGCCGCTCCGGCCGGCTCCTGCTCGTGGCCCATCATCTGGTGGTCGATGGCGTCTCGTGGCGGGTGCTTCTCGAAGACCTGCAAACCGCCTGCCGCCAGCTGGGCGCCGGCAGCCCGGTGGAGCTGCCGGCCCGGACGACGTCGTACGCGGCCTGGTCCCGGGCATTGAGCCAATATGCCCGGGGCGATGCGCCCAAGGCCGAATTGCCGTACTGGCAGGCGCTGGTCGGTACGCACGAGCCCAGCCTGCCCGGTGTCGCCGAAGGCAGCAACTGCGTGGCCGATGCTCGCACCGTCGAAACCACCCTCGACGAGGACTTCACCGAGCGCCTGCTGAGCGAGGTGCCGCAGGCCTACCGCACCCAGATCAACGACATCCTGCTCACCGCGCTTGCCCGCACGCTGTGCGCGTGGGACGGACGCGAGAGCGTGCTGGTGGAGCTGGAGGGCCACGGCCGCGAAGCGCTGGATGAAAGCATCGATCTGTCGCGGACGGTGGGTTGGTTCACCAGCCTGTTCCCAGTGCGCCTGCAGCCGGGCGAGGGCGATCCGGGCGCCAGCATCAAGGCGGTCAAGGAGCAACTGCGCCAGGTGCCGAACAAGGGCCTGGGCTACGGCGTGCTGCGCTACCTGACCGAGGAAGGGCGGGTGCTGGCCGAAGGCGCCTATCCGCAGGTGACTTTCAACTACCTGGGCCAGTTCGACCAGAGCTTCGCGGCGGATGCGCTCTGGCGCCTGGCGCGCGAGAGCACGGGCGGGGAGCGTGCGCCGTCCAGCCGGCGGCGAACCTGGCTGGAAGTCGGCGCGCTCATGCACCGGGGCGAGCTCCGGGTGAGCTGGACCTACAGCGCGGCGATCCATGACGAAGCCCTGGTGAGGCGTCTTGCCGAGGAATTCCAGCGGGAGCTCGAGGCGCTGATCGAGCACTGCACGAGCGGGGCGATGGGTGCGACCCCCTCGGACTTCCCGCTGGCGAGGCTCACTCAGGCGCAACTCGACCAATTGCCCGTACCGGCGGAGAACCTGGCGGACCTCTATCCGCTCTCGCCGATGCAGGCGGGCATGCTGTTCCATAGCACGTATGACCCGACCGGCACGGCCTACGTCAATCAGCTTCGCATCGACATCGACGACCTGGACCCTGCCCGCTTCAAGGCGGCCTGGCAGGAGATGTTCGATCGGCACGAGGTGCTGCGTACCGGCTTCGTGCAGGACGAAAGCCCACTGCAATGGGTCGCCAAGTCGGTGGAAGTGCCGCTGAATGTGCAGGACTGGCGCGGGTACACTGACCAGGCGCAGGCGCTCGACGCGTTGGCTCAAGCCGAATTTGCCCGCGGCTTCGATCTGGCAGCCCCGCCCCTGATGCGGCTGGTGCTGGTGCGAGTGTCGGCCAACCGGTATCACTTCATCTGGACCCGGCACCACCTGCTGCTCGACGGGTGGAGTACGTCCAGGGTGATGGCTGAAGTCCTTGGACTTTACTCGGGACAACCCGCCTCTACGCAGAGTGGCCGCTATCGTGACTACATTGCCTGGCTGCAAGCCCGGAGCGTTGCTGCATCGGAGAACTACTGGCGCACACTGTTGGCGAGTATTGCCGAGCCCACCAGGCTGGCTGCTGCAGTAAGGCAGCCGTTGAACGGCCAGGGATATCTGGTTCATCGTCAGGCATTCGACAGCGAAGAGACTGCGCGCCTGATGAGTTTCGCGCGGGCCGAGCGCGTGACCGTGAATACCATGGTCCAGGCCGCATGGGCACTGATGCTGCAGTGCTACACAGGGCAGGACGCAGTGTGCTTCGGGGCGACGACCGCCGGCCGTCCAGCGGAACTACCCGGGGCCGAGCAGATGCTGGGTTTGTTCATCAACACAATCCCCGTCGTCGCGGCACCGCAGCCGCAGCAGAGCATCGGGCAGTGGCTGCGAGAGCTGCAGGCGCACAACACCGCATCAAGGGAGCATGAGCACACACCGCTGTTCGAGATCCAGCGCTGGGCCGGTGTCGGTGGCCAAGGGCTGTTCGACAGCATCATCGTGTTCGAGAACTACCCGGTGGATGAGGCACTGCGTCAGTCGGGCGACCGGCAGCTGCGGTTCGAGGCAAGCAAGAGTCGGGAAGAAACCAACTACCCGATGACCCTGACGGTGCACCACGGCCAGACACTGGACATCGAGTATGCCTTCCAAGGTCAATATTTCTCGTCCGACCAGGTCGGGCAATTGGCTGGGCACGTTCATGGGTTGTTGCTTGCGCTGGCCCAAGGCCCGGAGCGGTATCTGGGAGACGTGGTTGTCCCGAGCGAATCCGAGCGAGTCCAGCTCCGGCAGTGGGGTGCGAACGAGCAGCGCTACCCGGATGCCGAGCCGGTGCATCGCCTGTTCGAACGGCAGGTGCAGAAGCAGCCGCAGGCCACGGCGCTGGTCTTCGGCGACGAAGCGCTGAGCTACGCCGAACTCAACCGCCGGGCCAACCGCCTGGCGCACCGGCTGATTGCCCTGGGCGTCGCGCCGGAGACCAAGGTGGGCATCGCGCTGGAGCGCTCGGTCGAGATGGTGGTGGGCCTGCTGGGCATCCTCAAGGCGGGCGGGGCCTACGTGCCGCTGGACCCCGACTATCCCGGCGAGCGTCTGGCCTACCTGGTCGAGGACAGTGGCATCGGGCTGCTGCTCACGCAGCGCCACGTCAGAGAGCGAATCACCGGCAGCCGGTCGCTGACCACGCTGGAGCTGGACAGCCTCGATCTCGACGGCGAGCCCGAGCACGACCCGCAGGTCGAACTGCACGGCGACAACCTCGCCTACGTGATCTACACCTCGGGCTCCACCGGCCGGCCCAAGGGCGCGGCCAACCGGCACAGTTCGCTCTACAACCGGCTGGTGTGGATGCAGGACGCCTACCGGCTCACCGACGCGGACACGGTGCTGCAGAAGACCCCGTTCGGCTTCGACGTCTCGGTCTGGGAGTTCTTCTGGCCGCTGATGGTCGGTGCGCGGCTGGTGGTGGCCAACCCGGGCGACCATCGCGACCCGGCA